>NZ_JBHVBO010000013.1:0-50183 GCF_042668085.1 Isoptericola sp. NPDC057391
CCGGCCGGGCGTGGGGGTGGCCTCCCGCCGGGCCCCCTACCTCTGCTGTCGCCCCCGCCGCTGGCGGCCGCACGGCCGTCAGGCGACCGTCGCGTCGACGGTGACGTCGACGTTGCCCCGCGTGGCGTTCGAGTACGGGCAGACCTGGTGCGCGGCGGCGACGAGGGCGTCGGCGGTCGCCTGGTCGACGCCGCCGAGCTCGGCGTGCAGCGCGACCGCCAGCCCGAACCCGCCCTCGGGCGTCGGGTGCAGCGAGACCTCGGCCACGACCGCGGAGTCGCTCACGGCGGCCTTCTCCCGCCGCGCGACGAGCTTCAGCGCGGAGTGGAAGCAGGCGGCGTACCCCGCGGCGAAGAGTTGCTCGGGGTTCGTCGCGCCACCCGCGCCGCCCATCTCCTTGGGGATCGCGAGGTCGACGTCGAGCAGCCCGTCGTCGGAGCGTGACCGCCCGTCCCGTCCCTCGCCGGTCGCGGTGGCGACCGCCGTGTAGATCGCGCCCATGGTGGATCCTCTCGTCGAGCCTGGATAGTAGAGTTACTAGTTCGTCTACTAGATCACGCGGCGACGGTCGCCGCAAGCAAGGGCCCGGCGGAGGGCCCGGTCGTGAGAGGTTGGGCAGATGGAGACCAGCGCGCCGGAGCAGGCGGCCCCGGGGCCGGGTGGGCAGCAGGCCGAGCGGGGCCGCGGGCGCGTGCGCGAGCGGATCCTCGCGGCGGGGAGCGGGCTCTTCTACGCGGAGGGCGTCCGCGCCGTGAGCGCGGACAAGGTCATCGCCGCGGCCGGGGTGTCCAAGGTCACCTTCTACCGGCACTTCCCGACGAAGGACGACCTGGTCGTCGCCTACCTGGACGAGCTCGCGGCGGCCGAGCGGGCGCGGCTGGAGGCGATCCGGTCGCAGCACGCGGGCGACGCGGCGGCGACCCTCGCGGCGCTCGCCGACGCCCTCGGCGAGGTGGCGCGGAGCGAGCGGTTCCGCGGCTGCGCGTTCGTCAACGCCGGCGCCGAGTTCGCCGACCCTGCGCACCCGGTGCGCCGCGCGGTAGCCGACCATCGTGCCTGGTACACGGACTTCCTCGCCGGCGTCGCGCGCGACGCCGGAGCGGACGAGCCCGCGGCCGCGGCCGCCGAGCTGATGATGCTGCGCGACGGGGCGATGGTGTGCGGGGACGTCGACGACGCCCGCGTCGTGGCGCCGCGCCTCGCCGCGGGCTTCGCGGCCGTCCTGGCCGCCCACCGGGGGTGACGACCGGAGCGCTGCGCCGCCTGTGCCCAGCGGGTGCGCCGGAGGGTGCGCCGGCGGGCGTGTCGAGCAGGTTCGGAGGGACCTGAGAGAATCGGGCACCATGAGCACCGAACGCCGCGGCGGGAGCCGCCGCACCAGCCGCCCCCAGGGACCCGCCGCGCGGCGTCCGCAGCGCCAGCGCCAGGCCCCGCCCCGTCGCCCCGCCCCTCGCTCCGGCGAGCCGGACCGCGACGTGCACGTCGCCGACGGCGTCCGTCTGCAGAAGGTGCTCGCGCAGGCGGGGCTGGGCTCGCGCCGCAAGTGCGAGGAGCTCATCGCCGAGGGGCACGTCGAGGTGGACGGCGTCCTCGTCACGGAGCTCGGCCTCCGGGTCGACCCCGCCACCGCCGTCGTGCACGTCGACGGCATGCGCGTGCAGCTCGACACCTCGAAGATCACCATCGCCCTGAACAAGCCGCTCGGCGTGGTCTCCACGATGAGCGACCCGGAGGGCCGGCCCACGCTCGCCGACCTGGTCAAGGACCGGCCGGAGCGGCTGTTCCACGTCGGCCGGCTCGACGCCGACAGCGAGGGGCTGCTGCTCCTCACCAACGACGGCGAGCTCGCGAACCGGCTCGCGCACCCGCGGTACGAGATCCGCAAGACGTACCTCGTCACCGTGACGGGCGGCGAGTTCTACCCGCGTCACGCCAAGCAGCTCACCGACGGCGTCGAGCTCGAGGACGGCCTCGCGCGCGCCGACAAGGTCCGCGTGGTGGACTCCGTGCCGGGCGAGACCATGATCGAGGTGGTGCTGCACGAGGGCCGCAACCGGATCGTGCGCCGGATGCTCGACGCCGTCGGGTTCCCGGTGACGCGCCTGGTGCGGACCCGGATCGGCCCCATCGCGCTCGGTGACCTGCGGGCCGGGCGCTCGCGGGTGCTCGGGCGCACCGAGCTCGGCACCCTCATGCGCGACGTCGACATGTGACGCCGTCGCGCCCGTCCCTCGTCCCCGCAGCCAGCAGCACCGCACGTCCCGCAGTCCCGCGCGACAACCCGCGCGACAACAGAAGGTGAGCACACGTGGTCGTCATCGCCGTCGACGGTCCCTCCGGGTCCGGCAAGTCCAGCGTCTCCAAGGCGGTGGCGGCCCGGCTGGGGCTCGCCTACCTCGACACCGGCGCGATGTACCGGGCGGCGACGCTGTGGTGCGTCGACGGGGGCACGGACCTCGCAGACCGGGCCGCGGTGGCCGACGCCGTGCGCGCCATGCCGCTGGAGATGGGCCTCGACCCCGCCGCCCCGACCGTGCACCTCGGCGGTCGCGACGTGGCCGCGGCGATCCGCACCACGGAGGTCTCCACCGCCGTCTCGCAGGTGGCCACCAACCTCGACGTCCGCGCCGAGCTCCGCCGCCGGCAGCGTGCCGTGATCGAGACCGAGAGCGCCCCGGGCGGCTTCTCGGGCGGCAAGGGCATCGTCGCCGAGGGCCGCGACATCACGACCGTCGTCGCCCCCGACGCGGACGCCCGCGTGCTGCTCACCGCGAGCGAGGAGGCCCGCCTGCGCCGGCGGTCGCTCGAGGTGCACGGCGCGGCCGACGCGTCGGCCGTCGAGGCGACCCGCGACCAGGTGCTGCGCCGCGACCGCGACGACTCCACCGTCAGCCAGTTCCAGGTCGCCGCCGACGGCGTGGTCACCGTCGACTCCTCCGACCTCGACTTCGACCAGACGGTCGACGCCGTCCTCGCGGTCGTCGCCCAGGTCACCGCCTGACACCACCTCGCTCACCAGCTCACGCGCCGCCGCGCGTCACCGCGCCGGCCCGGTGACGCGGGTCTCGTTCGTGACACGCCGCTCGGCCTGGGAGAATGGTGCGCATGACCACTCCCGCCGACGGCTCCGTGCCCGCTGCCGAGCCCACCGACGAGCCCATCGCCGCGCCTGCCGAGGACGCGGGCCGCGACGCCGTCGCGGAGGTGCTGGAGTCCGACGGCGACGACGAGGCGCGCGAGCGTGCCCTGCGCGCCGGGCTCGAGGACTTCGAGCTCGACGAGGCCGACCGCGCCCTGCTGGACGCCGAGTGGGACGAGGAGGGCTTCGGCCCGGGCGAGGCACCGCTGCCGGTGCTCGCCGTCGTCGGGCGCCCGAACGTCGGCAAGTCGACGCTCGTCAACCGCATCCTCGGCCGCCGGGAGGCCGTCGTCGAGGACACGCCGGGCGTCACTCGCGACCGTGTGAGCTACCCCGGCGAGTGGTCGGGGCGCGAGTTCACGCTCGTGGACACCGGCGGCTGGGAGGTCGACGTCGCGGGCATCGAGTCGAAGGTCGCCGAGCAGGCGGAGGTCGCGGTCGAGCTGGCCGACGCCGTGATCTTCGTCGTCGACTCCACCGTGGGCGCGACGTCGACCGACGAGCGGGTCGTGGAGCTGCTGCGCCGCTCGGGCAAGCCGGTCGTGCTGTGCGCCAACAAGGTCGACGGCCCGTCGGGCGAGGCGGACGCCGCCTACCTCTGGTCGCTCGGCCTCGGCGAGCCGCACCCCGTCTCCGCCCTGCACGGCCGCGGCACCGGGGACCTGCTGGACGCGGCGATGAAGGTGCTGCCCGAGGTCTCCGAGCACGGGGAGCTGCGGCCCGCGGGCCCGCGCCGCGTGGCCCTCGTGGGCCGCCCGAACGTCGGCAAGTCCTCGCTGCTGAACAAGATCGCCGGGGCGGACCGCGTCGTCGTCGACGAGACCGCGGGCACCACGCGCGACCCGGTCGACGAGCTCGTGGAGATCAAGGGCGTGCCGTACTGGTTCGTCGACACCGCGGGCATCCGCCGCCGCGTCCACCAGACGCGGGGCGCCGACTTCTACGCGTCCCTGCGCACGCAGGCGGCGATCGAGAAGGCCGAGGTCGCCGTCGTGCTCGTCGACGCCTCGCAGCCGATGACCGAGCAGGACACCCGCGTCATCTCGCAGGCCGTCGACGCCGGTCGCGCGCTCGTCATCGCGTACAACAAGTGGGACCTCATGGACGACGACCGTCGCCCGTACCTCGAGCGCGAGATCGAGCGGGACCTCGTGCAGGTGCAGTGGGCGCCGCGCGTCAACGTCTCGGCCCGCACGGGCTGGCACACCGACAAGCTGACGCGCGCGCTCGAGACGTCGCTCGAGTCGTGGGACACCCGCATCCCGACCGGCCGCCTCAACGCCTTCCTCGGCGAGCTCGTGGCCGCCCACCCGCACCCGCTGCGCGGCGGCAAGCAGCCGCGGATCCTGTTCGGCACGCAGGCCTCGACGCGCCCGCCGCGGTTCGTCATCTTCGCCACCGGCTTCCTGGAGGCCGGCTACCGCCGCTTCATCGAGCGCCGCCTGCGCGAGACCTTCGGCTTCGAGGGCTCGCCGATCGAGATCAGCGTGCGCGTGCGGGAGAAGCGGCGCCGCTGAGCCGGTGACGAGCCGATGAGCAGCCGATGAGCCGCCCCGTGCGCGAGGCCCCCCTGGCCCGCCGTGGTCGCCTGCTGCGCCTGGGCGCGGCGCGCGACACGTCCGCGGTGCGGCACCTGGTGACGTTCCTCGTCGTCACCGTGGCGACGGTGCTCGTGACGCGGTTCCTCCTCGCGGCCTCGGGGTACCCGCAGGTGGGTGGCGGCGGCCTGCACGTGGCGCACGTCCTGTGGGGCGGCCTCGGCATGGCGCTCGCGGTGGTCGTGCTGCTCTCGTGGGTCGGCCCCGCGCTGCGGTCGCTGGGCGCCGTGCTCGGCGGCGTCGGCTTCGGCCTGTTCGTCGACGAGATCGGCAAGTTCGTCACGTCCGACAACGACTACTTCTACGAGCCGACGGCGGCGCTCATCTACGCCGTCGTCGTGGCCCTCGTGCTGCTCGTCGAGGCGTTGCACGGGCGCCGGGCGCACCACCCGGCGGAGTACCTCGCGGTGGCCACCGACCGCGCGGTCGCCGGCGTGGCGGGCGGGTTCACGGACGCCGAGCGCGAGGAGGCGCGCAGCCTCGTGGCACACGGGCGCGGGGAACCCGCCGACGAGGAGGTGGCGGCCCTCGTGGAGGCCGTGCCGCGCGACGACGTGGCCGTGCCGGACCCGGTGCGCGCCCTGGTGCGGCGCTCGTCGGCCTGGTTCGCCGAGGCGATGGAGCACCGCTGGGCGGCCACCGTCGTGGCGGTCGTCGTGCTCGGCACGGCCGCCGGGTCGCTCGTCGTGGGCGTGCGGGTGGTGACCGGCGGCGTCGACGTGCCCGGCTGGGTGGGCGCCGGGATCCTCGCCGCCGTGGCCGTCACGGTGTCGTGCGTCGCCGCGGGCGTCGTCGTCGGGCGCGGCGACCACCGCAGCGGAGCCGTGTGGGTGCGCCGCGGCGTGCTCGTGAGCCTGCTCGTGACACAGCTCCTGGCGTTCCGGGCCGTGCAGTGGGTGGCCGTCGCCGGGCTCGTCGTGGACCTCCTCGTGCTCGCGGCGCTGGGGGTCGCCCTCGGGCGGGACGACGAGCGGCGCACCGCCCGGCCGCGGACCGCGGACCGGCGTCGTGTGCGCGGGCGGGACGACCTGGGGTCGGCGGGATGATCACGCGCGACGAGCTGGACCGCCGTTCGGGCGCCTCCGCCGGGGGCGACGAACGCTGGCTCCCGCTGCTGACGCTGGCGGAGTTCTTCGACGGCAACGACGACGAGGAGTCCCTCGCTCCGAACCAGTGGGGCGACGGCCGCCTACCGCTCGCGGAGATCCGGCTCCGCCTGGAGCGCCTCGCGGCCTGGGAGGGCGTCGCGTGGGTGCGGGTCGAGCTGCACGAGGAGTCCGTCGAGGACGACGTGGACTGGATCGCCGCCGAGGCGGTCGCCGTGTGCACCGCGCTCGTCGCCGAGGAGGTCGAGGACATCGTCGGCGCGGACGAGCTCCGGTCCGACGGCGTGGTCGAGGGGTACGTGTACCCCGCCGACTGGTTCACGGACGTGCCCGACGTGCCCGAGGGCCACCGCGTGCTCTCCCTCGTGTGGGACTGACCCGGCCCGCGCCGCCACGGTCGGCACGTGAGACGTGTGCCACTCGCGCTTGCCAGGCGGTCGCGGAGCGTGGCACCGTCGGCGATGACGAGCGAATTGCTCGCGTGCTCTGGGGTCGGTGAAATTCCGAGCCGGCGGTGAAAGTCCGCGACCCGGTCACAGCCTGTGACCGGTTGACCAGGTGGAACTCCTGGACCGACGGTCAAAGTCCGGATGGGAAGCGCACGCGACGGCTCCCCGTCCGGTCCGTCCACCGGCCCCTCGCGGCCGGAACCGGCCGTCGTCCGTCGTGACGACCGCCCGTGACCGGCCGGCGCGAGCACGTCCGACCCCGCCTTCCGCCCCCGGGGTCCGCGACCGGACGACAGGGGCAGGACGGATGAGTGCCACCACGGCGGAGCGCGCCGCGATGCAGCGCGCGCTGGAGCTGGCCGCGCAGGTGCCGGCCCGCGGACCCAACCCGCGCGTCGGGTGCGTGCTCCTGGACGCCGACGGCGCGACGGTCGCCGAGGGCTTCCACCGCGGCGCGGGCACGCCGCACGCCGAGGTCGAGGCGCTGCACCGGGCGACCGGGTCCCGCGGCCCGGGCGCCGCGCGAGGCGCCACGGCCGTCGTCACCCTCGAGCCCTGCAACCACCACGGCCGCACCGGGCCGTGCGTCGACGCGCTGCTGGCCGCAGGCGTCGCGCGCGTCGTCCACGCCCAGCACGACCCCAACCCGGCCGCGTCGGGCGGCGCCGCGCGCCTGCGCGCCGCGGGCGTCGAGGTGGTCGGCGGGGTGCTGGCCGACGAGGCGCGAGCCCTCAACGCCACCTGGACGCGCGCGCTGGAGCTCGGGCGTCCCCTCGTCACCTGGAAGGTCGCCAGCACTCTCGACGGCCGCTCCGCCGCGGCCGACGGCACCTCGCGCTGGATCTCCGGCCGGGCCGCGCGGCACGACGTGCACCGCCTGCGCGCCGAGGTCGACGCCGTCGTCGTCGGCACCGGCACCGCGCTCGCGGACGACCCCGACCTCACCGTGCGCCACGCCCCGCTGACCGGCCCCCAGCCGGACCGCGTCGTCGTCGGCCTGCGGGACCTGCCCGCGTCGTCCCGGCTCGCGCGCGCGGCGGCCGCCGGCGAGGCCGTGATGCACCTGCGCACCCACGACCCGCACGAGGTGCTGGACCTGCTCTGGTACCGCGAGCACCGGCACGTGCTGCTCGAGGGCGGGCCCGCCCTGGCCGCCGCCTTCTGGCGCGCCGGGCTCGTGGACGACGTCGTCGCCTACGTCGCCCCCGTGCTGCTCGGCGTCGGTCCGAGCGCCGTCGCCGACCTCGGCATCGGCACCATCGCGGACGCCGCACGGCTCGACCTCCTCGACGTCGCCGTCCTGCCCCGGGACCCCGACGACCCCACCGACACCCCCACCGTGCGGCTCGCCCTGCGACCGCGGAAGGAGCGCTGACCATGTTCACCGGAATCGTGGAGGAGCTCGGCACCGTCGTCGACGTGCGCGAGCACGCCGACGGCGCCCGCCTCACCGTCGCGGCCGAGAGGGTGCTGGACGGCGTCCGGCTCGGCGACTCGATCGCGGTCGACGGCTGCTGCCTCACCGTCGCGGAGACCGGCGAGCGCGACGGCCGTGCCACCTGGACCGCCGACCTCATGGCCGAGACGCTGGCACGCACGAGCCTCGGCGGCCGGCGGCCCGGCGATCGGGTCAACCTCGAGCGGGCGCTCGCGGCCGACGGGCGTTTCGGCGGCCACGTCGTGCAGGGGCACGTCGACGGCGTCGGCACCGTGCTCGCGCGCACGCCGGGGACGCAGTGGGAGGTCGTGGAGATCGCGCTCCCCGGGGACCTCGCGCGGTACGTCGTGGCGCAGGGCTCGATCGCCGTCGACGGCGTGAGCCTTACCGTCGTGGACGCCCGGGACGACGCGTTCACCGTGAGCCTCATCCCCGAGACCCGGGCGCGCACGACGCTCGGCGCCAGGGCCGTGGGGGAGCGGGTCAACCTCGAGGTCGACGTGCTGAGCAAGTACGTGGAGCGGCACCTGGCGTCCGCCTCAGCGCAGCTCGCGGCGACCGGGGCCACGCGATGAGCGCCGTCGGACGGGTCGAGCGGGCGATCGCGGACGTCGGGGCCGGGCGCCCCGTCGTCGTCGCGGACGACGCCGACCGGGAGAACGAGGGCGACCTCGTCCTCGCCGCCGACGCCGCGACGCCGGAGCTCATGGGCTTCCTGGTGCGGCACACGAGCGGCCTCGTGTGCGTGGGGGTGGCGCCCGAGCAGCTGGACCGGCTCGGCCTGCCCCTCATGGTCGAGGCGAACCAGGACGCCTACCGCACGGCGTACACGGTGACGGTCGACGCCGCGTCGGGGGTTACCACCGGCATCTCGGGCGCCGACCGGGCCCGCACGGCGCGGGTGCTCGCCGACCCGGCGGCGGCACCGGCCGACCTCACCCGGCCCGGGCACGTGCTCCCGCTGCGGGCGCGCCCCGGCGGCGTCCTGGAGCGCCGCGGCCACACCGAGGCCGCCGTCGACCTCGCCCGCCTCGCCGGGCGGGGCGAGGCAGGCGTCCTCGCCGAGCTGGTGCACGACGACGGCACGATGATGCGGCTGCCCGCCCTGCGGGAGTTCGCGGCCGAGCACGGGCTCACCCTGATCAGCGTGGCCGACCTCGTCGCCTACCGGCGCGCCACCGAGGCGCTCGTCGAGCGGGTGGCCGTCGCCGCCCTGCCCACCCGGCACGGCGAGCTCACCGCCGTCGCCTACCGCGACACCCGGACGGGCGACGAGCACGTCGCCCTGGTGGCCGGGCCCCTGGAGGACCTCGCCGACCCCGCGCGCGGCCCGGTCCTCGCGCGGGTGCACTCCGAGTGCCTCACCGGCGACACGTTCGGCAGCCTGCGCTGCGACTGCGGGCCGCAGCTCGACGAGTCGCTGCGCCGGGTCGTGGCCGCCGGCCGCGGCGTCGTCGTCTACCTGCGCGGGCACGAGGGGCGGGGGATCGGCCTGGCCGCGAAGGTCGCGGCCTACGCCCTGCAGGACGCCGGACGCGACACGGTCGACGCCAACCTGGACCAGGGGCTGCCCGCCGACGCCCGTGACTACACCGCCGCCGCCCACGTGCTGCGCGACCTCGGGGTGCCGGGCGTGCGGCTGCTGACCAACAACCCCGCCAAGGTGGACGGCCTCGTCGCCGGGGGAGCGGACGTCGTCGAGCGGCTGCCCCTCGCGCTGCCCGCCCACCCGCGCACGCTCGCCTACCTGCGCACCAAGCGCGACCGCATGGGCCACGACCTGCCCCACCTGACCGACACCCCGCACGACACCCCGCGCGACACCCCGCGCGACACCCCGCACGACACCGGAGGAACGATGCACGCCCCGACCCCCCGCTCGACCCAGCCGGCCACCGCCACCGCCGGGGCCGTCCGATGAGCGGCGCCGGGGCCCCCGCCACGGCGCCCGTCGACTGCTCCGACCTGCGGGTCGCCGTCGTCGCGGCGAGCTGGCACCAGGTCGTCATGGACGGCCTGCTCGACGGCGCGCTGCGCGCGTGCGCCGACCACGCCGTCGCCGAGCCGCGCGTCGTGCGCGTGCCCGGCTCGTTCGAGCTGCCCGTGGCCGCCCAGGCGCTCGCGGCCGGCGGCTACGACGCGGTGGTCGCCCTGGGCGTCGTGATCCGGGGCGGCACCCCGCACTTCGACTACGTGTGCGCCGCCGCGACCGACGGCCTCAACCGCGTGGCGCTCGACCACACGGTGCCCGTGGGCTTCGGCCTCCTGACGTGCGACGACGAGCAGCAGGCCCTCGACCGTGCCGGGCTGGACGGCTCGCACGAGGACAAGGGCTACGAGGCGGCCGCTGCCGCGCTGGCCACCGCGCGCGTGCTCGGCGACGTCCGGGCGGCACCGGTCGCCGCTCCCCGCGCCGATGCAGGAGCAGCGTCCGACCTGGGGTAGTATTTCGGACGGCCCTGCGGGGTGGCACCGCGGTGCCACATGTGGGGTCGACGGGCTGTGGCGCAGCTTGGTAGCGCACTTGACTGGGGGTCAAGGGGTCGCAGGTTCAAATCCTGTCAGCCCGACAAAAGCCCAGGTGAGAGTTGTTTCTCGCCTGGGTAATTGTCGTTTGTGGTCGTTGTTGGGCGGCTTTTCGCCCGGAGTTTTTGGACACTAGGGCCCCACAGGTCGTGGCGATGGCGCCGGATCTGTCAGCGGCGACACCTCGAAAACCGCGGAATCTCGGGCTCTGTGCCTCGGGGGCAGGTGGGCGAGTCACGGACTTGAACCGGTGACTACCGGTCACAGGTTCAAGTCTCGTCGGAGGTGGCCAGGCAGCGCGGTCGGTGCTGCGGCGGGACGCTCCAGGAATTGGGGCCGGCGGCCAAACCCGCGTTGCTTGAAGGAGGACCGCCTGAATCCGCCTCCGCCTCTGCGGTGCCGCACGGCGACGATGCGGCGCCCGTCGGCGGGAGTAGGCGGAGTACGCGGTAGATCCCGGCTTGGTCCCTGGTCCACCGCTCATCCCTGGAGCAGGCAGCGTGCCCACCCCACATGGAGTGCGTGGCTCACGACGAGCCATCCACTCGGCCGGGAACCTCCGGCCCCATCGGGGCACAGCCCAGAGAGCGAGACCGATCGCAGATGACCACCACCCAGGTTCGCCGCATTGCCCGCCAGACCCCGCTCGCGTTCTTCCCGGACGTCGAGCCGGCAAACGAGGCGATGCTCCTCGCGCACAGCAACCGTGAGGAGGTGCTCGAGGAGCACGAGCGCGAGGCGCCGTACATGACCGTCATCCTCAGCCACAGCGCTTCTGACTACTCGGAGTCGGACGTGTGGATGATCACCGACCCTGAGCACATCAACTTCGTCCAGGCCGCGATCGTGGGGGAGTAGCGAGGAATGGGCGGGAGGCAGGCGCACTGCGTCTGCCTCCTACTACCCTGCCTGCCGGAGTGCATGGGGGGGCTCACCGTGCCGGAGCATTTTCGACCACTTGGTCCAGGACCAACTGGTGATCCCACTCCCGACCAAGGACCACTCAACTGCACCGGGGAGAAATGCCCGAACGAACGCACCCATAGAGGCACCTGCATCAACACCGACTCCAACGCGGAATGACCGCTCATCCAGGGCCCGGCGATTTCCTCGCGCTCGGGGAGGCTCAGCACAGGATCAGGAAGAGCGAACCGAACATAGCGCTTGTGCTCGGTCAGCTCGCGTCCACACGAAGGACGGGAAGAAGCCGTCATCCAGTGGATGCTAGCGCCCTGAGTCCCGCAATCGGTTTGATTGTCGTTCCATCAGGAACTGTCACCGCAGCCGCCATTCGACGGTGGATTGCCGGGCAGAGGCGATCCTCGGCAGTGCGGCGAGCGGTGGCCGGAGTAGCTCGCACCTCACGAGCACGCACCACCGATGGCCCGGTCGGTGCGATCGTCTACGCTGGCGGCGGCTTCCTCAGGACAGATCGGGCTGGGTCGACGTGCTGCGAAGGAGACGCGCGATGGACGTGCTGGTGTACGAGTCGCCGGACGAGCGCTTGACAGTCCGCCATGTACGCATCCGCGGGAGCAACGAGGAGATCGGGGAGGAACTCGGCCGTATCGCGCGGTTCCGGTACGTGGTACCGGCAGAGGACCTGCTCTTGCCCGCCGACGTGGCCGAGAGCCGCCGCGAGTGGGCCGCGAGCCGCTACCCGGAGCTGCTCGCGCGGAGGGTCGGGGTCGCGCGCGCGTTCGGGTTGGACCTGGCGGACCCGACGGTGGACGCGCTCGGTGTCGGCTACAACATGCGACTACCGTCGCCGCCTTCGATGGCGGGTTGCTCGGTGATCACGGCGCCGACCGTGGATGCCGGCATCGTGGTGCAGCGGAACTTCGACTTCGGTTTCCTCTCCTTGCCGGACGCGGTCTTCGGGCCGGACTCCTTCCCCGAGGCGCCGGCGATGCTGAGCGAGCCGTACCTCATGGAGATCCACCCCACCGACGGTGGGATGAGCGCGCTGTTCATGTGCGCCTTCGACCTCTGCAACGGGGTGATCGACGGCATGAACGAGGCGGGTCTCGTCGTCTCGATGATGCAGCTCATCGACCGGAGCGCGTCGACGTTCAGCGCACCGGACATCGGGCCGGGCCTGAACGAGCTGGAGGTGCTCCGGTTCATCCTCGACCGCTGTCGCACCGTCGCAGACGCCCGGCGTGTGTTCGAGGAGGAGAGGACCTACCTGTCGTGGATGCCGTGCCACTACATCGTCGCGGACGCCGACGGAGTCGTGATGATGGCCGAGCCTGGCGACGACGGCACGATGCAGACGGTGGTGCAGCGCGACGGCGCGATGCGGTCCACGAACCACAGCCTCCTTCGTCAGGTCCCCGAGTCGTGGGCGGACGACCCCGAGATGGGCGGCTCCCGCGACCGGCTGCAGCGTATGGACGCGCACGTCGCTGCCGACGTCGACCACCCGGTCACCGCCGCCCGTCTCGCACGGGTCGCCGACCAAGTCGCGGTCAGCACACGTTGGCCGGAGTCCGGCATGGTCGTTGGTGGGACCCTGTGGTCGGCGTCGTACCGACCACGGGATCGTGAGCTCTCGATTCGGTTCTGGTCTCGCCCCGCGGCGGACGGAACCAACCCGGACCTGTCGCCCGAGATGCGATTCCGGCTCGAACGGGCCACGTGACGATCCGCGGCCCGGGGACTCGCACCTCACGCGCACGTACCTCTACAAGTTCGTTCTAGCTGCTCAGAAGGGCGCGAGGCTGGCGGGGAGCGTGCGGTAGACGTTCTCCTGACGTAACCAGCACAGCGGCTCGGTGACGTTACTCGGCGGCTTCACGTGTCACTAGGCGCCGGCCGTCAGCCCACCGGATGGCCGTCCCAGGACCATCTCTTCCCACGCCTCCCACAGCTGGCGGACGACCACCGCTAAGGAGCCGTGCCGACGCAGCGCCACGCCGTGCGGCACAGGGGCTGCATTGAGCCGCTTGGCTGCCGGCCAGAACTTCACGCGCCGTCAGGTCTCGCCGCCGTTCGCCTCCGCCCCGCTCAACGCATGGCGGTATGGAACGAAGTCCGACAGAACCGCACGGCAGGCGGTCAAGGACCGCAGGTCGGGCGCGAGCTAGTCGCCGTCGCCGTCGCTGTTGGTAATCCCTTCTTCCTCTGCCTCCACGGTGAACGCCTGGGCAGTCTGAGGGTCGCGCATGTTCAGCGCGCGATCATCCCAAAGGTTGTTCCGCTCGCCGGCCCTGTCCTGCTGCGCCGCGGTCAGCCGCAGCATTTCCTCGGTGTCCGTCATGCTCACCCTGATGCCCCCGGCCCTCCCCGACGGCGCAGGAAGATCGCCGATAGCCCGTTGTGTGAGTGAAGCCCGCGACGCATTGTGACGATCTCGTTCGCCGGCGCCCGCCCCCCGATGATCTCCGCCGCAACTGGCGCGGTCGTCATCGCGCCGGTGGCGCGAGATTGCGGGATCGACTACCGCATTAGCGTGAGCATCCAAGACTGACCGATTCTGTGGCGCGCCAGAATCGGGTCTGGAGGTTTTAATTCACGCGTCCGCCGCGCCGGGTCAAGCGAGCGAGTGCGGCCAGTGCGGTGTGTCAGGGGCGGGCGGGTTCGGATGCCGCCGCGCTTCCGTTCGGGCCCTCTGACGGGTCTGCGAGGGTGCGCAGCGCTGCAAGATGACCCTCGAGTGCGCGACGTCCTGCGCTCGTCAGTGCCACGGAAGTCGTGCGCCGTGCGTCTGCACGCCGGGACGACGCCTGTTTCGTCGTACGCACGTAGCCGACCTCGGCGAGAGCGCGGATCGTCTTGGACAGGCTGGCGTCGGACATGCCGAGCGTGTCACGCAACGCGGCGAAATCTGCAGAGTCCACTGGACGCAGCAGGGCGCACAGTCGCAGGCGGCCCAGCGCGTGGATCGCCTCGTCGAGCCGAGATTCAGCGGGCGACATGCCCTAGCTCCGCGCGATAGACACGCTCGTAGAGCAGGCCTCCGCCGAGCATGACGACGAATGCTGCCACTACGCACGCCGGCACCCCATCGTCATGGCCGGTTTTAGCGAGGACGACCGATGTGACGAATAGGCCGAGGAAGAGGATGCCTTGCACGGCTGCGACGACGAGGCTGCGCATGCCCGCCGCGCGGCTGACTGAGAAGCCCGTGGTGCGGCGGTATGCCTCAGTGAGGAAGACCAGACCGACGCACGCCGCGGCGACCAGTGAACTCTGCGCACCGGGCGTGGCGGCGCCAGGAGAGGCCACGAACGCCGCCGTGACCAGTGACAGTGTGGGGTAATACCACCAGGGCGGCGCGAGCCGCTCGGACAGGCGACCTCGGTCGGCAGCGAGGGTACTCAGCGCCGCCCGAGCGTCCGCACCGGGCGGGCCGGCGGGGGACTCGTTTTCCATAAGGTTAAGACTTTCACTTGCCGAAGGGGAAAGCAACTTGCCCGCTCTCGACCCAGACCCGCCCGATGCTCCCAGAACCGCCCGACCCTCGGGCCGTTGCGGGCCCGGTTTCGGAGGGTTCAGAACCGGGCGTTTAGTGCGCGCGTCAGCGGGCGCGACCGTGGAGCAGCTCGATGAACTCGTCGGCCATGTCGAGCTTGCGCGCCAGTTCGGTGCGGCGCTCTTCGGCTCGGGCGACGTAGTCGGCGAGTCGGGCGCGGGCGTCGTCACGTCCGACGGCGTCGGGGTCGTCTAGTCGGTCGACGACATCGAGCACTTCGGGGTCGACCGGGCCGTGCAGGACGGAGCCGTCCTCGTGCTCCTCGACGACGTATCGGCTGGTGTCGACGTTGGCGAAGTGCAGCGTGGGAGCGCGCATGGCGCGAGCGAGGCAGTCGGCGGTGAGGGCGACGAGCTCGGGCTGGTCGGGGACGATTCCGACGACCAGGGGGCAGCCGGTGAAGTCCACCATGCGTTTGACGGGGGGCTGAGGCACAGGTTTCATGGCGGGTCTCCTGACGCGGGCCCGCACGGGCCTGGCCGTCTGTGTGAGGCGAGACAGGAACCATCAGCCGTGCTCGGCGGTTCGGGTGCGAAGCAGCACCAGATGCGCTACGCCCATGGGCGCGCCGCCCGGACGGAGAGCCGGACTACTACGAGGGGGCGGGAGGGTGACCTGGGCGTTGGCCCACCCTGATGACACGGTGCGGATCCCAACCGAGCCGACCACGAAGCGCGTCGGCGACATGCCCGACCACGCCCCGGCCATGCCAAGGTGCTCGGGATCATCTCGAGCACCGACCGCTCCGAGCCCAGACCGGGGCGCGTGAGCCTCCCCGTTCCCAAGTCGGGGGCGAGTATCTCGACGTGCAACCCTTGGGCTCGGGTTCGCCATCCGGCTCCGATGATGAATGTGGCGCTGCCCTTCAGCCGCTTGCCGGCGTTGCGGTCTGGGGCAGATCGGTGTTGGGCGGGGGGACGGGTGCGGCGAGGAACTCGGTGAGTTCGTCGGCGGAGGGGAAGGTGGCTCCGGGCCGGCGGAAGCGCTCGAGGAGCCATTCCGCAAGTTCGCGTACTGGGATGTTGAGGTGGTTCGATGCGGTGCGAAGGTGCTCGAACGCTCGTTCTGCGGGGATGTCCAGGCCGACCATGAGCACGCCTTTGGCCTGCTCGATTGATGCTCGGGTCGCGGCGGACGCTCGGATTGCGGCGGTGGCCTCGCGCTGTGCGACCTCGCGGCTGGCATCGGTGACATCGACGAAGTATCCGAACAGTTCGACGATCTTGCCCGTGGTGGGGTCTGGCCGGCCTTGGCCGGTGACTGCCACGGTTCGGACGTGGCCGTGCGCGTCGAGGATGCGGTGGACGGAGCTGAAGGGTTCTCCGGTTTCCGCTGTGGCTTTCAGGGCGTCGTCGACCCGCTGTCGGTCCTCGGGGTGCTTGTGCGCGAGGGTCAGCTCGGTGGTGGGCACGATCTCGCCGGGCGCGAAGCCGTGCATCCGGTAGATCTCGTCCGACCACTCCCACCTTCCGGTCGTCAGGTCGAGTCGATACCGTCCGACCGGAAGCTGGGTACCGGGGGCGAGGGCGGCTTCTAGAGCATCCGCGGAGGGCGGTCTCTCGTTCACGGATTCTCCAGTCTCACGCGCGGACACTGCCGCCACTGTCCACCCGAAGTAGGAAAAGGGCCACTTCGCAGCCGCCGCCGCGCAGACTGGGGTCACGGCGCGCACACTTCAAGGGCGGTGCCGCACCCCCCGCCTTGGTGCGGTACCGCACCAACTCCGCCCGTCCGCACGGTCCCACCGGCGGCGTTGCTCGTGTGGAGCGTGTGCTCAAGGGCAGCGTTACCCACCCTCCCATCGCGTCGCGATCCACGACCGTGCGCGATGCGGGCAAAGTTCGTCCTGGCTCGGTGGGGGCTAGGTAGAACCGACCCCCGAGCAGGCCCAGCCAAGGAGACACACCCGGCACGCTCGATCAGCGAGATGACTGACGTCGGGCGCGAATTAAGGGCGGCCGCTCACGTGACCAGATCAGGACGGGTAGCGGTCCCGAGTGGCGCGAGCGAGGCAAGGTCTCCGCGGCACTAGCATTCGCTCGTGAACGCGGATTCCGAGTGGCTCGTTGATGCGACGTCGCACAGCGATGTCGGCCGCCTCGCACGCGCGTTCGCGTGGGAGGGCACCCCGCTTGGTGGCGCGAGCGAGTGGCCGCACGCCCTGCGTAACGCGGTGCGCCTGTGCTTCTCCACGCGTTTTCCGGTCATGCTCGTGTGGGGGCCGGATCTGACGATGATCTACAACGACGCCTACCGAGACCTGCTCGGCACCAAGCATCCCGCGGCCCTCGGTGCGCCGATCCAGAAGGTCTGGTCGGAAGTCTGGGACGACGTCGCCCCGCTGTTCGACACGGTCCTCACCACAGGGCAGGCGACGTGGAGCGAGCACCTGCCCCTGGTCATGAACCGCTCCGGCTTTGCCGAGGAGACGTACTTCACCTTCTCCTACAGCCCACTCCTGGACGACCAGGGCCGCATCGCCGGGCTGCTGGACATCGTGACCGAGACCACCGGAGACGTGGTCAACCATCGGCGCCTGGCCACGATCGGTGACCTCCAGGCCGCCCTGCCCACCAGATTCACCGGCCTGCGCGCCTTCGCCGAGCCATGCATCGAGGTGTTCGCAAGCAGCGCGGACATCGCCCGCGCCGCGTTCTACGACATCGACGCTCCGCACCCCCAGCTGCTGATCCAAACCGGCACAGCCCCCGAGACGACGGAACAGGCTCTCGTCGAACGAGCCCTGGCAACCAGACAACGCCTGGTCGCCGACGGGCTCGTCGTCAAGCCGCTACGAGACACCAGCCGCCGCGGCGTCGTGGGCGTCCTGGTACTTCGCGCCGCCGCAGGGCGGCCCTGGGATGACGGCTATGCCCGCTACCTTTCTGGCCTTGCGACCACGATCGGGGCCGCACTGCGCGACGCCGTACGGCTGCGCACCACCTTGGACACGCTGCGCCAGCGAGCCGAACGGTCCGAAGAAGAGACCGCCCAAGCGCGAAAGCTCGCTCTCGCCTTGCAACGGGCAATCATGACCGAACCGCCGCAGCCCGACGATCTCGAGCTTGCCGTGCACTACCAACCCGCCGCCCTGGATCGAGACATCGGCGGCGACTGGTACGACGCATTTATGACCCAGGACGGTGCCACGACGCTCGTTATCGGCGACGTCGTGGGCCACGACCTGACTGCCGCCGCGGCGATGGGCCAACTGCGCGGGCTCGTGCGCGCCATCGGCTTCGACAGCGACCATCCTCCCGCCCGGCTTCTTGAACGGGTCGACGCCGCCATCGATGGGCTCGCGCTAGGCGAGCACGCCGTGGCGACCGCAATCGTCGCTCGGATCGAACAACGCGAGGAGCAACGCGCTACCGGGGTGCGGACGCTGCGGTGGTCCAGCGCCGGCCACCTACCACCGATTCTCATCCGCTCCGATGGCTCGGTCGAGATCTTGACGCTGCGCAACGACCTGCCGTTGGGGCTACGCCTCGCCGCAACCCGCCGCGAGCACACGGTCGACCTTTGCGCCGAAGACACACTGGTCCTGTACACCGACGGTCTCGTCGAACGACGAGGCCACAACCTGCGCGACGACGTCGACGCACTCGCACAAGCCCTCCAAGGCGCCTCCCGGCAGAGCCTCGACGACGTCATCAGCACCGCCCTGTCACTCCTGAACACCAGCGAGGGAGAAGACGACGTCGCCATCGTGGCCCTGCGTACCCGACCACAACACGTCGCCGCGCAATCGCCAGTCGAGGCAGCGAGCCCGGTCGCGCGCGCCTAGGTGTGGTGCTCGGCGCCAGCCCCGGGCGCGTCACGACGTACGCATGGGCGTCGTGGTGGGTTGCGGATTCCCTCTCGCGACTGCGGGAGGTCAACTGCACCCTCAGGGGCGCTGACTAGGAGCGATGCAACCTCCTGCGTACACCGCCTGCAACGTGTCCCAGGGTCGTGCACGGGAGGGCGCTCGGGAGCAATCTGCGTTGTCTGTCGGCAGCGCGAGTGGTGAACAGGACGACTCCGCGAGTGGGATAGACATCCGACCGGGCCGCGCGCAGGCTGAAGGCATGCGCGAGCCCGTCAGCACGTCCATGGCTCCTGGCTCTCCGTTCTTCTCCCAGGCGGTCAAGGCCGGTCCGTTCGTCATCGTCTCGGGGCTGGTGGGTGTCGATGTCTCGACGGGCGCCCTTGCCGGCCCGACGATCCAGGAGCAGACCCACCAGGCGTTGACCAACTGTCGAGAGGTCCTCCATGCGGCCGGCGTGACGCTCGACGACGTCGTCGAGGTGGGAGTGCTGCTGGTGGACCCGGACGACTTCGCCGGGATGAACGAGGAGTACGCGCGGTGGTTCCCGGACGATCCTCCGGCCCGGTACGCGGCCAAGCTCGGTGCTGTGATCCCTGGGGTCCTCGTCTCGATACGCATGATGGCGGTCGTGACCGGACAGTGACAGCTCGGCGTCAGCAGCCTCCCCCCGTTGATTCTCGTCGTTCGAACGGACCCAGGCCACGGCGTGCGGGAGAGGTCTGCCGTGGAGCGACATGCCGTCTCCATCTCGCGGGAGAGTCCCAGGATTCCCAGGGTTGAAGTGGAGGGAGCGTTC
The DNA here is from genome assembly GCF_042668085.1 of Isoptericola sp. NPDC057391. Classification (NCBI taxonomy): domain Bacteria; kingdom Bacillati; phylum Actinomycetota; class Actinomycetes; order Micrococcales; family Promicromonosporaceae; genus Isoptericola; species Isoptericola sp. NPDC057391. The sequence goes on from NZ_JBHVBO010000013.1 coordinate 19,341, forward strand.
GTAGCGTCGCGGCGTGAGAGACGAGCCGCGTGCGCTGCGCATGGGCAAAATGCGTAGGCCGGTAGCGGGTGAAATTAGGAAGACTCGGACGACAATCGCTCCGGCTTGTTGCCAGCGGCAACGCTTCAGCGGCGGTTGTGAGCGCGCTGTCGCGTCAGGTTTCGTCGCTCCTGCTGCCGCGCGAGGAGGTGCCCTTCGTGGTGCAGTGCTGGCACATCACCGGTAGCGCAAGGGGACAACGAGAGACCGGTCGCAGACCTGTTCCTTCCGGCAGAGCGAAAGCAGGCCGTGGTGACGCACGATGCGCTTCGTGTGGACGGATGGTGGAGGGTGTCGACGATCGCGCGCTGTGACGTGCGAGCGGTCCGCGGGGATGTCCCCGGCCGACCGACCTAGTCTGACCGAGTCGTCGTCGAACACGTGGGCGGCGAACTGCGACTGCCTCGGTACGCCGAACCGCCGGCCGAGGTGATTCGACGCCTGCAAGAGTGGTCCGAGGTCGGCGAGCGTCCCGGTGCCCCCCCGGCGGAGGACGCTAATGCCTGAATCGAGGCCCGCCCTCCTGGAGCCGATTCAGTGGGAAGCTCACGGTCCGGGTCCGCGGTACCGCTCGTGATGGCTGGGCTCCGGAATCAACTCGTGTGACGCGAGGTGACTGGCGCGCGACGCGTTACCTTCGGCAGTGGTGCGTTGGTGGGTTGAGACCGCCACCGTTCTGTCGCGCCCGGGCCGCGTACAGGGCGCGCCGTCGACACGCCGCTCAGAAATCTCGTTCAAGGTCCGCGCCGGCTCAGGATCTCCGGGAGGTGTTTCGCTGCGGCTGCTGCCGCGGATGCTTGCTGCCGGGCGCAGGCTACGTGGATCTTCAGGGCGGCTGCACGGACGTGTGCCAGCCGGCGTGTGGCGAGATGCCTCGAGACGGCGGACGGCCCGGACGTCAGGCTGAGGCGTGGATGGCGGCCATGCCGGGCGCGCGTCCGGCCTCGATGTGGGCGTAGACCCTGGACTCGGCGAGGCGTTCGTTTCCGGAGCAGATCGCGTCCACGATCGTTTCGTGCTCGGCGCAGGCGAGGGACTGGTCGTTCTGGCTGGTGAGGTGGAACATCCAGGTGAGCCTGCCGGCTACGGCCTGCATGAGTGAGGACAGGATTCCGTTGTCGGCGATGTCGACGAGGGTCTGGTGGAGCTGCGCGTGGGTGGTCGCGAATTCGAGTGACTGGGGTGAGCGCATGGCCTCTCGTGTGGCGCGCACCTGGGTGTCGAGTTGGTCGCGGATTGCCGCGTCGTGCTGGGCGCGCCGGGCAGCAAGGATGGCCGCGCGGACCTCGAGAGCGAGTCTGGCGTCGAAGAGTTCGTCCACGAGGGCGCTGTTCCAGACAGTGACTTGTGCACCGCGTCGCGGGAGGTGCTGCACGAAACCGTCTGTCGCGAGACGTGGCAGCGCCTCGCGCACGGGGATCCGGGAGACCTGCATCTCCTCGGCGATCTCGTTCTCGATCAGACGGTGCCCTTGGGGGTAGTGACCCGCGATGATGCGGCTGCGTAGCTCGTCATACAACATGCCCGACAGGCGCTGCTTCGTTCCGGGCGGAGATGTGGTGGTCACTGTCAGATCCTCTGCTGCCCTCGGCGCGACCCGCACCTCGATGGCAGGGCTCTCGGTGTGCGCCACCTTAGCGATGTCGACCCGCCCTGGCCGCGGATCTTGGCTGATGTATTCAAAGTATACGAGGAAGGCTGCTCGGATGCCCGCAGGCCCCACGGCGCTGTCAAGAAGGTTGCGCCCTGGGCCGCGAATGTATACATTCCTCGCCAGAAGGTATACCGATCGATCGGGAGTCGTGCACAGTCGCGCGACCCGGGACGCACCTCCGGATCGACGGCACTGGCTGTATCGGTGGGACACGAGCACCGTGCCCGCCGAGGGCGCACGACGACGTCGCGCCCGGTGCCTGTGCCGACCGCACCCGCTGACGAAAGATCACGAGGAATCCCATGAGCACCAACACCACGGTGACGCGACCCGGCCGGCTGCGCTGGGCCGTCATCGGGCTCGCCGCCGGCGCGTCATGCCTTGCCATCATGGACACAGCCATCCTTGGTGTGGCTATGCCCACCATCTCCACCGATCTAGGCCTTGACGCGGCCCAAACCGGCATCCTGTTCAGCGGGTTCGCGCTGAGCATGGCCGTCTTTCAGCTCCCTGCCGGGGTGATGGTCGACAAGTACGGAGCCCGCCGCATGCTCGGGTTCGGTGCGCTGCTGTGGTCGCTTGCCACGGCTGCCGCGGGCATGGCTAAGGGGCTGAGCACGCTGATCGTCTCTCGCATCCTGCTCGGGCTGGGGCAGGCACCGCAGCAGCAGGCGTGCGTCAAGGTCGTCAGCGAATGGATGCCGCTGCGGGAACGAGCGCTGGCCTCGGGGTTGTATGACACCGGGGGAGCGGTCGGGTCCGCACTTGCCTTCCCTCTTGCGGCGGCGCTGATCGCGCTCTCCGGCTGGCGATCCGCCTTCGTCGTATGCGGTGGACTTGGCATCATCTGGGCGCTGGTGTGGCTGCAGTTCTACCGCAAGCCCCAGGACCATCCGCGAATCGGCGCAGCCGAGCTGGCGATGCTCGAGAACGACGACGCACGCAACCGCCCCGACGAGCCCGCGGTGGCGCTGGCGGCGTTCTTCACCCAGCGCAAGGTCTGGGGCCTGATCCTCGCGTTCCTCACCCGCGGCTTCTCCATGGCGTTTTTCCTCACCTGGCTTCCCACCTACCTGGTCGACACCTACGGGTTCTCGCTGCTGAAGACCGGCACGCTGTCGGCGCTGCCGATCGTGGCAGGGGTCATCGGCAACCTCGTCGGCGGCTTCTTCACCGACTGGCTCGTGCGACGTGGCCACAGCCTCGACTACTCCCGCAAGGTCACCATGGTCCTGGGCATCGTGTCGGCCATGGCGATGGCTCCCGCAGCCTTCGTGGACAACGCGATCCTCGCCGTAGCACTGCTGGCCCTGGCCAACTTCGGCACCCAGTTCGCCTCAGGTGCCATGTGGTCCCTGCCCGCCGACCTCGCACCCAACGAGGCCTCGGTGGGCCGGCTGGCCGGCATCCAGAACGGCGCCCTGTGGCTCGGCTCCTTCCTCAGCCCGCTCTTTGTCGGTTTCGTCGTCAAGGCGGCAGGCGGCAACTTTACAGTGCCGCTCCTGGTGGGCGGGCTGATGGGAGTGCTCACCCTGGTCGCGATCTTCTGGATCGTCGGCCGGATCGAGCCGCTGCGCATCGGCCGCCCGGCGAACCTCGAGGAGGTTGGCCGATGACATCGACAACGCCTGTCACCGCACCCATCACCCCTCCGTGGGCCGACGCGGACGACTCACCCCGTATCACCGACGTACGCACCTTCATCACCGCGCCTGAAGGACTCAACCTCGTCGTCGTCCAGGTGGACACCGACACCCCCGGCCTACAAGGACTCGGCTGCGCCACCTTCACGTTCCGCGCAAAGGCCGTAGAGACCGTCGTGCAGGACTACCTCGCACCACGGGTGATCGGTCGCAGCGTGCGCGACGTCACCGATATCTTCCGCAGCCTTGAACTCGGCCCCTACTGGCGCGGAGGACCCATCGAGAACAGTGCGCTGAGCGGCATCGACATGGCCCTGTGGGACATCAAGGGCAAGCTCGCGAACATGCCCGTCTGGTCGCTCCTGGGCGGCCTCACCCGCGCCCACCTGCCCACCTACATATCCGTGTTCGCGCCCGACCTGCCCACGATCGTCGAGCGGGTGGGCCTCGCGCGCGAGCGCGGCCACACCCGGGTACGCCCGATGGTGCAGGGACCCGACCATGGCCGACCCCAGGCATCGGGACGCGAGTACATCGCGGCCACCGTCCGCACCCTAGAACTACTGGAGCGTGAGCTCGGCGACGGACAGGAGTACGTCGTCGACGTCCACGGACGGCTGGAACCTCAAGAGACCATCGAACTCGCCCGAGCACTCGAGCCATTCGACCTCGTCTATCTCGAGGACCCCTTCCCACCAGAGCACCTCGGCTGGCTGGCCACCCTGCGCGACCACACCACCCACCCGATCGCCATCGGTGAGGTCTTCACCACGGTCGACCAGTACCTACCTGGCCTGGCCTCCCGCAGCATCGACGTAGTCCGCAGCCACCTGTCGATGATCGGCGGGTTCACGCCGGCGATCGGGCTCGCCCACCTCGCGGCCCACTTCGGCGCCCAGATCGCCTGGCACGGGCCGTCGGACCTCAGCCCAGTGGGACATGCTGCCAACGCCGCTCTTGGCTTCGCCAGCCCCAACCTGCGCATCCATGAGCACCACGAACCGTCCGAGGCGGTCAGGGAGATATTCAGGGGCGCGCCTTCGGCTGCTAACGGAGTGATTGAGCCGTCTATCGCACCGGGTTGGGGCGTCGAGTTCGACGCACATGTCGCCGCCAAGTACCCCGCGATCGAACCCTCCCGCACCTCCGTCCTGGAGGCCCATCGAGACAGCGCGGGGTCCATCCGACGCCCATAGGCGAGAGGAAGCAGAGGCGAAGCGACTGCGGACCCGGACCCCCGCGCCCTCACTGGAGCACCCCGCCCGGTGAGGGCGAGGGCCGCGGGATCCCGTGAACGCCTGTTTCTCCGGTGACGCCTTCGAGCTCGAGTTGCTCGATGAGACTTGAGCGCGCGAACGATGTCGTGGCCGTGAAGCCGGCGACGCGCTCTCCGAGGCGGCACACCGCGGCACGACGACGATCGTCGAGGCCGGGCACAGTCTCCGCCCCTGCACCATCAGCATCGCGGAGCGCTGCGGTTGCGCGCCGCCGACGGCGAGAGCGCGGCGGGCAGGCAGTTTGCGCTCTCCGTCGATCACGTCGCCCTTGTGCTTCGAGTGCGCCGCCCCGGGCCGCGCACGAGCGTCTGCTCGCAGCCGAGGTCGTGCGGCCCGCGGGACCTTCATCTCGATGGTTGTCGTCCAGGTCCGGCTGTCGGGAGGGGTGGGCGCAGGCCGGGTCGGGGCCTGCTGTGAGTGCCCCAGTTTTTTCACCCGCTACGGTCATTGACCTCGCATCGAGCATCCAGTTTGATCGCCGCAGGCTTGAGTGATCGAGGTAACTGATCGCTCGGGCGCCTACTCGGTCAGCTGAACACATGGCGGTGTCGTGCGCGGATTCGGATGGTTCCCCAGAGTTGTGGTCGGTCGCCGTGCCGAGCCCAGCAAGTCGGTAGCGGGGGGCCTCGCGATGGGCGTGGTCCTGTCGATTGTGGGTGTTGCCGCCGTGGTCCCGGCGGCGTCGAGCGCCGCAGAGGCTCCGACCGGCACGGCGGCAAGCAATCAGGTCGAGACGGGCGAGGAGCTGCCCGGACCAGGTGACGATGTCGCTACCGGGACGGCGATGCCTGGAACGGCGCCGGATGAGGTGGTGGGCGGTCGTTCCGTGGCGGAAGAGGCCGCGTTGTCGCGCGCGAGTGAGACTGGCAAGCCGGTCGAGGTCGTGGAGGACCGTGGCGAGTCGCACGAGGTGTGGGCGCTTGCCACCGGCGCCTTGGAACGTCGTGAGTTCGTCGTTCCGAGATGGGCGCGTGGTGATGGCGGCTGGGTGCGCGTGGATACCACACTGGCAGCGGCTTCGGACGGTGTCGTGACACCGGCGGCGAGCACGGTGGACGTGGAATTCTCGGGTGGTGGTGAGACTGCTCCGCTCGTCCGGCTGACCAGAGATGCTCGCGTCATGGAGTGGACATGGCCAGGGGCCTTGCCCGCGCCAGCTCTGAATGGAGACACCGCGACCTACGCCGATGTCATCGACGGCGTGGATCTGCAGATGACAGCGACAGAGCGTGGGTTCGCCTCGTTCTTGGTCGTCAAGACGGCGGAAGCTGCTGCGTCGCCCGAGCTGGAGGAAATCCGGTTCGACCTGGACACCGAAGGGTTGGACGTGAGCGTGGCCCAGGACGGCGGGCTCACGGCGCTTGACCAGGGCTCCGATGCCGTGGTGTTCGAGGCACCGCCCGCGGCGATGTGGGAGCAGGGCGGGCAAGCAGCCGAGCCCTCCGGTGGGGGAGGCGACGGCGCGGCGCGTGTCGCCGGCACGACGGCCGAACCGGAGCGGGGGCCTGCGGTGGCCGATGAAGGCGCTGTCGCGCCGGTCGAGGTGACCGTTTCTGCGGACCAGGACGAGTTGACTCTGGTACCTGACCAGGCATTGCTCCAGGACCCGGAGACGACGTTCCCCGTGGTCATCGATCCACGAGTCGCGACCCCGGGCAGGACGGCGTGGACGGCGACCAACAAGTCCTACCCGTCGACGTCCTACTGGCAGTTCCGTGGTGATGCCGACGAAGGGCTCGGGACCTGTGAGGGGTGGGCTGGTTGCGCGGGCGGCTCGACGTACCGGCTCTTCTACCAGTTCGACGTTTCGACGTTCAAGGGCAAGGGCATCAGTTCTGCGAAGTTCCGTGTGGAGAACACGCACTCGGCTCAATGCACCGCGAGAACTGTGCACCTCTACCACACCAAGGGCATCAATTCGTCAACGACGTGGAACACGCAGGCGGCAACCGGCTTCTTCAAGAAACTAGTTACATCGAAATCCTTCAGCTACGGGGGGAACCAAGACCCGTGCAAGTCACCCGGAGTAGCGGAATTCTCCGTCACGTCCTTGATCGAGCAGGGCGCGGCAGCAGGGTGGAACACCGTGGCGCTGGGGTTGCGGGCTGACTCGGAAACGGACAAATACCACTGGAAGCGGTTCTCCAAGAACGCCTACCTGCAGGTGGTGTACAACTCGGTGCCGCGACAGGTGAAGACGTCGGCTCTTGCTCTAAAGTATGGCGGTGAGTGTTCCGACACAACTCTTGCGAGTCCCGTGAGAATTCGCACGGCGGAATCGAACTTGATGGGCGTCCACACAGGAGCGGCCACGGACCCAGATGGTGAAGCCATCCGGGTGCAGTTCCGCGTGACGAGCTCCGACGGAAGTGTGGACACGACCCTATCTACTCCGTGGAAGAAAAGCGGATCATACTTCTCGATGAATATGCCGAAGGTGCCTGCGAACGTGCGGATCGGCTGGATCGTGCGGGTACAGGATCGGCAGCTTGACGGTGAGGGCGTATCTTCCTCGGGCCCCTGGTCGAGCCCAGGATGCTATTTCGTGGTCGACACGAGCATGCCGAAGGCGCCGGTCATCACGTCGGACAACAACGAGTACCCGGAGCCTGATCCGTCGGACCCTGAGGACATGCCCCACGGTGGCGCTGGCGAGTATGGCTGGTTCACCATCGACTCGTCGTCATCGGACGTCGTCCGGTACGAGTATCAGTTCTCGGGCGGAAGCATCGTGAAAAAGGCCGGCGGCCAAGTTCGAGTGGCGTACCTACCCCAAGACCCCGGCGACCACCGCCTCACGGCAACGGCGTTCGACGCTGCCGGGAACAAGGCGACCTCGACCTACGACTTCCGCGTCGACTACGGGCGGGACCCGGTGGGAAACTGGACGTTCGACGATCCGGTCGATGGTGAGCAGGCACCCACCGGATTTACGCTCGCGGGCAATGCTCAGGTGGTCGATCCGGGACGAGACCGCGCCGCCGAGGGGAACGCGCTCAGACTGGACGGCTCAGGCGACTGGGCGCAGAGCAGTGGTGGGTCGGTCAGCACCGCGGGGCACTTCTCCGTCGAAGCCTGGGCGAAGGTCGACTCCTTGCCCACCAGTCCGGCGATGGTGGCCTCACGGGGTGGGTCCAGTCAGCTGGGCTTCATGCTCTACCTGTCGTCCGCCCAGGACCGTTGGGTGTTCGGCCAGGACAAATCAGACGCCCCAGGGTCGGTGGGGTCGAAGGTAATCTCTCAGGTCCCTGTCACCCTCGGAAAATGGACACACCTGCTCGGGGTCGTCGACGCATACCGCAAGACCATGCAGCTCTACGTGAACGGCGTGCCCACAACCGAGGTCGCCATGCCTGAAAGATGGGCGGCGACCGGCGACACGTATATTGGTGCCGCCAAATACGGAACGAGTGCACCATCCCTTCCTTTCAAGGGAGACATCGACAGCGTACGGAGCTACAACCGCATCGTGACCGCCACCGAGGCCAGTGCGCTAGCAACCCGCATCCCGCAGGTGGGGGCGCGGTGGACTTTCGAAGAGGCTGACACGACTGGAGCCTCCATCCTTAACGCAGTGCGTGACGAATCTGGTGAGGCATTGCCGCCTTCTTTGGCGTTGGGTGCCGGTGCGGTTCGGTCCTCCGCTCCCGGCGCTGCGAGCGTGGACGACTACGGGCTGGTGTTGGACGGGAAGGACGACTACGCGGCAACCGACCTCGATACTGTTCCGATCGCGGTTGACGAGTCGTTCACGATTGCCGGATGGATGCGCGCGACCGGCGACTCTCTCGCAAGTAAGCGCACGGTCTTGGCGCTGACCGGCGATGTCGAGGAGTCGGTCCAGCTTCGTTACATCCCGAATGGCAAGACCGATGAACTTGCGGGCGGCGACTGGATGCTGGTGCTTCGCGAGCAGAACGCGACGGGAGCGGAGTATCACGACGTGCGGATCGATGCAGGGTTCGCCTCCGACTGGCACCACTTCGCGATCGTCTACGACGCCCCGAGGCAAGTGGCGCGGCTCTATATCGACGGCGCGCTGAGTGAGGATGGTGGCAGCACGGACCCGGGAGCTACCGCATTTTCGCAGGTGCGACGCCTGAGCCTCGGTCGTGGTCTTTCTGCGGGGTCCTGGGTCGAGTATTGGCCCGGCGGCATGGATGACGTGTGGCTGTTCCGTGGCGCGCTGAATCAGACGCAGGTCAAGTCGCTCTATACGGCACCGTCCGGGATGGAGACCGTCGTGCCGGGAGCCGCGGGATGAGTTCGCGAGCTCGGACTGAACCCAATTACTTCGATTCGGGGGACGCGATGTTGCGCAGGCGCAAGGACAACGAGCGAAGGCTGGGCGGACGCGTTCTTCGGGGGACCAGAGCCTCACGCTCGAGGCTGGCGCCGGCGTTCGTCGTCGTGAGTGCCCTCCTGGCGACCTGCCTAGTTGCGGGGCCGTCTGTGGCAGATGATGCCGTCGCGACGCCTGAGGTTCCTGATCCGGGAGTCAGTGTGTCGGGCAAGGCCGCTGGAAAGCTGGCACCCACGGGCATCCCTCCCGCGCCGAAGGTCACGCGGCCGCCGTCGGTAGAGCCAGGTGGCGGAAGTCGGCTCGTTGCTGTCGCGGAAGCAAAGGCCCAGAACCAAGGCACTGGCCTGGTCGATGTGGGCGGGCTACCGCTGGGTCTCCAGCAGTCCAAGGGCACGCCGGATGTGGATCTTTCCGACCTCAAGGTTGATGTCCACCCGGCGGAGACTGACCAGCATGGCGGTGTGCTCGTCGCTCTGTCAGCGGTCGGGGCGGAGAAGGTTGACGCGCGCGCATCGGACGACAAGGCTGCCGAGAGCAACGCAGTCGTCGACGTCACGATCGACTACTCGCAGTTCGCGGGGCGGTACGGGGGCTCCTACGGGGACCGGCTGACGGTGGTGCAGGTGGCGGACTGCGCGCTGGAGTCTCCGCAGAAGGCACCCTGTGTCGCCCAGAGCGACGTTGGTGCGCTCAATCGCACCGGCGAGGACCTCCTGCTGGCCAAGGGCGTGACCGTCGGGGCGCAAGGGGCGCCCACGGTGCTGATGGTCACTGCTGGGGTGTCCGGAGACTCGGGGTCGTTCGGCGCGAGCAGCCTGTCACCGTCGAACACCTGGTCCACCGATCTGCGGTCCGGAAGCTTCGCCTGGAACTACCCGCTGAGCGCGCCGGACGTGCCGGGCAGTTTCACGCCGAATCTCGGGATCTCGTACTCGTCAGGTGGTATCGACGGGCGTACTAGTTCGACGAACAACCAGGCCTCCCAGGTCGGCGACGGTTTCGATCTTTGGCCCGGTTTCATCGAGCGCAAGTACAAGTCGTGCGGGCTGGACGAGGTGAAGAACGACGCGGGCCGGCCCATCGGGGACCTGTGTTGGGACTACGACAACGCGTTCATCTCGTTCAACGGTGTCGCGGGTGAGCTGGTCCCGTCGGGTACCGACACGTGGCGGTTGCAAAAGGACGACGGCACCAAGATCGAACGCTTGCGCAGCACAGCGCGCGGCAACAGCGACAACGACGGCGAGTACTGGAAGGTCACCACACCGAACGGCACACAGTACTTCTTCGGCTATAACCGGCTCCCAGGTTGGCAGTCCGGCGACGCGGTGACCGCCTCGACCTGGACCGTCCCGGTCGTGGGTGACGACGCCGGCGATGAATGCCATGCGGCGACACGCAAGGCGTCGTTGTGCCGCCAGGCGTGGCGATGGAACCTCGACTACGCCGTCGACGCCGCCGGGAACAAGATCACTTACCACTATGCGGCGGAACGGAACCAGTACGGGCAGCTCGGTGACCCCGCGACCGACAACGTCTATCACCGCGGTGGCACACTGACCCGGGTCGACTACGGCCTGCGTGGCGCGGACCTGGTCGGCGCGGGCGCGGCACAACCGCTGGGGCGGGTGAGCTTCACTTCCGCGGAACGGTGTCTCGCCTCAGGTGGTGTCCAGTGCACCAACATCGCTACGCAGCCGTCTGGATGGTTCGACACCCCGTGGGACCTCAACTGCAACGCGGGCGCGACCTGCGACCAGGGCCGGACGTCGCCGTCGTTCTGGACGCGCAAGATGCTGACCAAGATCACCACCCAGGTGTTCGCCGACACCGGGTCGGGTGCCGCGTGGCAGAACGTCGACTCGTGGACGCTGGGTCACCGGTGGGGCATTGCCGACTCGGACTATCAGCTCCTGCTGACGTCGATCACTCGCACCGGGCACACGGGGACGACCGCGATCGCGATGCCGGCCGTGACGTTCGGGTACGACGAGATGGCCAACCGGATGGACTCGGACGGGGACGGCCAGGAGCCGTTCTACAAGTCGCGCCTAACCGTGATCGCGGACGAGGTTGGCGGCCAGGTGGACGTGACCTACTCGCCCGAAGCCTGTAGTCCGTCGTCACTGCCCTCGCCGCAGACGAACACCACGCGCTGCTTTCCCCAGATGCGCAAGCCGGGGCCGAACCTTGACCCGGTGACCGACTGGTTCAACAAGTACGTCGTGACCGAGGTCGTCACGACAGACCGCACCGAGACGTCGCCGGATCAGGTGACCAGGTATGAGTACCTCGGCGGTGCGGCGTGGCACTTCGACGAGTCCACGGGCATGGTGCCCGAGGAAGAGAAGACCTGGTCGGACTGGCGAGGGTATGGGCAGGTTCGCACCACCACCGGTAGCGCTAAGCAACAGCTGACGCAGTCAGATGCGTGGTTCCTGCGCGGCATGCCGGGTCAGAAGGCCAAGCTGGAATCTGACGAGGGTGCCGAGATCGTGGACGCGGAGCAGTACGCCGGGTTCACCTACAAGACCGCGACCTACAGCGCGCCGGACGGCGCCGTGGTCTCCAGGACGGTGAACCGGCCCTGGTGGCACCAGACCGCGATCAGGGAACGGTCCTGGGGCGACCTGAGGTCCGGGTTCAGCGGCACGAGCCACACCAAGTCATGGACATCGTTGGGTACGGGCGGAGCCCCGTGGCGGACCACCGAGAAGTACCAGACATACGACAAGGTGGCAGGCAGGATCACCAAGGTCGACGACCGTGGCGACACAGCCCTCGCCACGGACGACAAGTGTGTGAGTACGAGTTACGCCAGCAACACGAGCAAGAACATCCTCGGGCTGCACGCTCGGCAGCAGACATGGGGCGTAGCCTGCTCAGCCACCCCGAACCGCACGGGCGGGGACGTGATCTCCGACGTCCGGTACGCGTATGACGGTGCCGGATATGACACTGCTCCGACCATCGGACGCATCACCGGTGCGGCAGACCTCGCAGGTTACGAGGGGACCACGGCTCGGTACGTCGAGGCGGCAACCACATACGACACCTACGGAAGGCCCACGAGCGTTACCGACGTCGCGGCGGACGTCCACCTGACGTCAAGCGGCGTGCTGTCGCGCACCGCGCGGGCGGACGGACGGAAGACGACCACCGCCTACACGCCAGCGACGGGTTTCGCGAAGCAAATCGTTGAGACCAGCCCCCAGGCGAAGCCCGGCACGGCATCGTCGGCGTTGACCACGACCACGCTGCTGGACCCGCGGCGGGGCGCTCCCACGCGGGTGACCGACACCAACGGCAAGGCGACCAACGTCACCTACGACGCGCTCGGCCGCACGTCAAAGGTCTGGCTGGCCGACCGGGTCGTCACGCAGACGCCGTCGATGCAGTACACCTACAAGGTCACCGGGAAGGCGGCCCCGGCCGTGGGCACCACGACGCTGAACAGCAACGGGGACCCGCGCACGTCCTGGACGTTGTACGACGGGCTGCTGCGCCCGGTCCAGACGCAGGCTCCGGGGCAGGACGGCGGGATGATCCTCGCCGACGCCATGTACGACTCCCGCGGGCTGGTCTCACGGACCTACAACCCGTACTACACCACTAGTGCGTCCGCAGGGGTGCTGTTCGACCCCTACGACAGTGCGGTGGTCGACGGGCAGGTGCGCACGAGCTACGACGGCCTCGGCCGGCCCGTGCTGTCGAAGCTGATGCGCAACGACGGCGATGGCGGGGAAGTCATGTCCACCACCCGCACGATCTATCGCGGGGACCGCACGACAGTGATTCCGCCACATGGTGGCACCGCGACCACGACTCTGGTCGACGCCCGGGGCCGCACCACCGAGCTGCGCCAACACCATGACCGCGCGACCGCCGCCCCGGCCGATACGACCGGCTTCGACACGACGAAGTACACCTACACCGGGCGCGACGAACTCAAGACCGTGGTCGACCCGGCGGGCAACCGGTGGGAGTACGGCTATGACCAGCGTGGCAGGCAGGTCAGCACCAAGGACCCAGACGCGGGGACCACGACCTCCACCTACGACGACTTCGGTCAGGTCACCTCGACGACCGATGATGCCGGACAGACCCTCGTCACCACCTACGACGGGCTCGGCCGTCGCACGGGCCTGCGCGCCGACTCCGCGACCGGGGCGCTACGTGCGTCATGGACGTATGACACCTTGCCGGGAGCCAAGGGCCAGCTCACCTCGTCGACCCGGCACGAGGGCGGCGCGCAGTACAGCACCCAGGTGCTCGAGTACGACCGGCTCTACCGGGCGACCCGCACGCGAGTGGTGATCCCGGCCGTCGAGGGCAAGCTCGCGGGCAACTACACGACGGTCACCTCATACGGTCCCGACGGCTCGATCTCTGGCCTGGGCCTGCCCGCTGCCGGCGCGCTGCCCGGCCAGACGGCGGCATACGACATCGACCCGGACACCGGATGGGTGCTCGGCATGATCGGCCCGGAGGGGATCTCCTCCACCTCAGCGTATGACAACGTGGGCCGTCTGACGCACATGGAGATGCACGGTGACGCCGGTGAGCTGATCACCGCGACCTACGCGTTCGACCGCACCACGGACCGATTGACGGATTACCGGGCGGACCGCCTTCTGCAGCCTGGTATCGATCGGTCGGAGACGTACACCTATGACGAGGCCGGCAACGTGCTGTCGTTGGCCGACGTGTCCCGAACCGGCACGGACGTGCAGTGCTACGACTACGACCATCTGCGACGACTGACCGAGGCGTGGACCCAGAAGTCGACGGGCTGTGCCGACGACGGCGCCGCGGCGAAGGCAGCAGGTTCGCTCGGCGGGCCCGCGCCGTACTGGCAGGAATGGACCTACGACAAGGCGGGCTCCCGCCTCGCCGAGACCCAGCACGGCATCGCCGGGACCAGCGTCCCCGGGGATATCAAGCGCTCCTACCAGTACGGGACCACACAGCCGCACACCGTCACCGGAGTCACCCAGGACGTCGCAGCGTCCGGAACCAACCCGGCCGTCAAGTCCCAAGAGACGTACACCTACGACAAGGCCGGTCAGACCACCACTCGGCAGATCAACGGTGACACCCAGACCCTGACCTGGTCGCCCGAAGGCCGCGTCCAGGACGTGACCAACGCCGACGACAGCGGCGTGGAGTACGTGTACGACGCGGACGGCAACCGGCTGCTCGCGCGCACGAACCGCGGTGCGGGTACGGAAACGACGCTGTACCTGGGGCACACCGAGGTCACCGTGAACAGTGCAGCGCCCACGGTCGCGAAGGCGACCCGGTACATCGACGTCGGCGGTGGCCACACGGCGGTCGTGGACGACGATCGCACGGTCTCGTTCGTGCTCGCGGACCACCAGGGCACGGGACAACTGTCGATCCGGGCGGACACGATGACGTTGTCGCAGCGGCGTACGACGCCGTTCGGCGCGGACCGCGGCTCGTCGCCGGCGCAGTGGGCGGGGTCGCGCAGCTTCGTGGGCGGGTATGACGACCGTGAAACCACGGGGCTGGTCTCACTCGGTGCCCGGGAGTACGACCCTGCTTTGGGCAGGTTCGTCTCGCTTGATCCGGTGATGGATCTGACCGATCCGCAGCAGATCCACGGGTACTCGTACGCGAACAACAACCCGGTCACGTGGTCGGACCCGACCGGGCTGAAGCCGGACGATTGCGCCTGGCAGACGTGCAAGACCACCAGCGGCGGCGGCTGGACCAGCACGAACCCGACCAGCGAACACGTCGACAACGACTACCAGGACGGCGACCCGTCGGACGACTGCCACAGCGGGTGCATTCCGGCAGGGAGCCTCGGCGGGTCGGGCTCTTCCTCTGGCGGGGGTGGTTCGGCGACGAACACGGGCTCAACCGGCGCGGCGACGTCGGCCCCGGCGGAGAGCGAGACCGCTCGGGCACAGCGCATTCTCGACCGCAGCGTGACGGATGTGGCACTCGAGCTCGGCTGGGAGGCGTTGAAGGACTTCGTCGGCTGGAACGACCTGGTCGGCTGCCTGGAGAAGGACCTGGGCGCATGTGGCGTGCTCGCGCTGGGCATCGTCCCGGTGGGCAAGGGGCTGAAGGCGATCAAGGCCCTGTACAAGGTGATCGACGGCGCGATCAGCTTCTACAAGGAGGTCAAGTGGGCGCGAGGGGTGATCTCACGGGCGAGATCGACGTCCACGGTCGGCGGGGCATGCTCGATCAACAGCTTCGTACCCGGCACTCTGGTACTCCTCGCGGATGGCACAACGAAACCCATCGAGGATGTCCAGCTCGGCGACCAGGTCCTCGCCACCGACGAGACCACCGGTACGAGCGAACCCCAAGCTGTCGTCGCGCTGATCACAGGGGAGGGTGACAAGGACCTTGTCACCCTGACCGTGACCGACGCACATGGCGACACCGGGTCTGTCACAGCGACCGACGGTCACCCGTTCTGGGTACCCGACATGGATGAGTGGGTCGACGCCGGCGACCTTGAGCCCGGGCAGTGGCTGCAAACCTCCGCTGGTACCCACGTCCAACTCACGTCCGTTGATATCAGCCGCGAACGCGCCAAGGTCCACAACCTCACCATCTCAGGAACGCACACGTATCATGTGGTTGCAGGCGTTGCGACGCTGCTCAATCACAACTCAGGCGGCGCGGCATCGTGCGCACGAGGAGTAGCCGGCGAAGATGAGTGGTCGGCGATTACCGGAATCCACAAGAACCGGGAGGTGGTCCAGATCAACGGACGGAGCAGAATTCCGGACGGACTGGACCTGAGCAGGGGCGAAGTGCATGAAGTCAAGAACGTAGCGCGACAGCACCTATCGACTCAATTGAAGGACGACCTGGCGCTGGTTGGTCCTGCGGGCAGACTGCATCTATGGGTTCGCTCGGACACTCGCCTCTACTCCACCATCACCGCACATCCGCAGATCACGATCCATAGAATGACGAATCTTCCATGACAATAAGCCAATCGAAATGGACCGCTCATTATCGGCGTGATTCGGAGAGGGTTCTAGCCGAACTAGATTCATTGGGCGTGAATGCAATCGATCTGGATAAGATTCCCGTTGGCGCCGACAACGCATTGCGGATCGCACCGGCATTATTGCGCCATGCGATGACTACGACCCATCCGGGGGTTGCGCAGGTGCTGTTAGAGCGAGCATCTGTTGCTGCGGCAAGTGATGTAGTCATACCGCAGTTGGCAACCTTCATTTATCGAGTCCCAAAGGCATATTTCGCGCCCGAGTCGAGTATCGAAGAGCGGGAATTCTATGCCGCAAGAGTGCGCATGTTCACTGGTAGCATGCTCGGGCGCCTCGTATGTCCAGAATGGGCAGATCTGTACTACACGCTTGCAAAGGACGCCGATCTGGGCGCGGATCGCTTTAATATCATTCTGAACCTCGAGAAGACCAAGCGCCACGACACGGGCGAAGTGCTCCTTCGTGCACTCGATGACGACACAGTTCGGAACTTTGCCGCGCAAGCATTAGGTGCCTTGAGATATTCGCCGGCGCGTGAAAGGCTCGAATCCTTGAGTAGAAACGGGGACCCCGATCTCCGCCGGGCGGCTCATTCAGCGCTAATGCAAATGTGATCGGCCGTGCATGGAATGGGCCATTGAACTGTCAAGCGATCCAGATCACAAATCCGCTCGACGAAGTCGATGCATCCTCAAACTGCTCCTTAAGTACATTATAGTGGTGCGCGAGGTATGCCCTGCCCATGTCCGGCGCAGTCAGAACGTCTAAAGCGTAGACCTCCTGATTGGTCAGGCTGTCAAGATCAATGGACGTCATAGCCTCATCAAAATCCAGCCGTGACAATTGGAGGGTCACCTGCCGGGCTGTATCGGGCTCAATGACCTGAGGCTGACCGTAGCCCCAATCGCCGGCGCTCGGCAGCGGATAGTCTCCGCGAATCGCGGCCGGGTTCACTCCCACTTGTTCGAGAATCAATTCCAGAATCTGCCATGACTTGTCGATGTCGAATATTCGATCCCCTGCGTCGTCTGCCTCCTCGATACTCAAAGCCAGGTCGTATGCCCATTCGGGATCCGATATCGCCTGCCGGAGTTCGGCGGGGCCCAGTTTGAGGTAGTTCATGATCATACTCATTGCGATATGGTAGCGGACCTCCAGTGTTGTATCCGGTCTTGGCCGGTATGCGGTCTTGCCGCAGTGGCGCGCGACGCTGTTCGGTGCGGACTGTGGCCTCGCCACCGCGTTGTGCGAGTCGCGCAGCTTCGTGGGCGGCTATGAAGACCGTGATCCCACCGGTGGGGATCGTCTCGATACGAAGAGTGCAGCGGGTGTCTGGATGAGGCAGGGAATTATCAACGCATTCTCAGCCGGCCAGGCGCTGGTGCGAATAGGGAGTCGCGCGTGAGGGTGAGGATGCGGCATGCAGTTGGGTTCTTGCGTCGAACGGTGAGTTGGCTGCGTACAGGGTTTCCTCGGGTTTTGGATAATGAGAGCAGTGGAGATATTTGCCTAGAGTCGGCCGGTATTCCTAGGGAGAATTGCGAGGGCGACCCGTTCGTCGAGGGTGGACGATGATCGCACGGCGACGATGAACGATGAGCGCACCGTCCCAGCTGTGGCGCGGACTTGCCCCCCGCTCGACAGGCTCGCGATCACCTACCGGGCGGCCGACGTCTTGTGCGCTTGTACTGTCTGGGCACGGGCAGGACGGCAGCGAGCTAGGGTGTCGGCGCTGTGAACGGGCCAGCGGGGAATCCGAGCCGGAGCATTCCCTCGGAAGTGGACATCACGATGATCTCATCCCCAGGGGCGAACACTCTGTCTTCCCCAGGGGGATGCCTGCGACGAACCAAACGGGGCCCGCAGCGAAGTCGAGACGAAGAGCGACCGGCAGCTTGATCGCCCGGGCATGCTCCACTTCCCGCGCGTCCGAGGAACGAGCAGTGCCCACCTCGAGCCGCTCCCATTAGATGTCTACGGCGAGGATCTGTTGGCCAGCTCGCGATCTCCACTGCGGGTGATCTGTGACCGCCCAGCGCTCCGGGCCGTTGTCGCTCAAGATGAGGAAGTCCTTCATCGGCTGGCTGAAGACCTCGACGCCGTAAGGGTAGAACGAGCTCGTCCACGGCACTGAAACAGGACCCGCACTCGTCCATACCTCAACGCCCATCACGGCGTGATGCCAGTCGCCGTAGTCTCACTCCCGCGGCTCGTCGCCCAAGCTGTGGATGTCCCAGTACGCGACGTCGTCGACACGAAGCCCGACCATGCGTGTGGTCTTCCGGTCGAAATCGCTCCTCGCGCTCACGAGACGAACGATGCCGCATGCCCGCCCGCGAAATGGGAGCCGCGCCCTAGTTGGTGCTCGACGAGCAACTCCAGGGCGTGAGTACCACGCTCCGGGTCGCTTGTGTCGGACGTCCTACGCTTTGACTCATGCAGAGGGCGTGGACGTCACCGCCAGTGCTGGCGGCAGACCTGGGCATCACTCGCCAGGGCGTGCGGGCCTGGCTCAAACGGCACGGCTACCAGAAGGACCCAGACGGCCGCTACCGGATCGACGCGGCCACCGAAGCGCACATGCGCGACTACTTCGCGGCGCGTAAGACCCCGCCGCCGCCAGGTCCGTGCAGCGTGGAGGGGTGCGACCGTCAGCGGATGAGCCGACGCGCTGTGCTGTGCGATCTGCACCACCAACGGATGTACCGGTACGGGACGCTGGAGCGTCCATTGCCGGGGGAGAACAACCGGAGGAAGACGCACTGCCCGAAGGGGCACCCTTACACACCCGAGAACACCTACAAGTACTCCGATGGCCGGCGTCGCTGCCGCCGCTGCCGGCTCGATCAGGTGGCGGCCGCGCGTCGTGCGCGGCGGGCCGCGCGGGACTGAGCTACTCCTCGTCGACCTCGGGCGTGACCTGGCCCTTGGCGATGGCCTCTCGCGCGGCGGCGTACTGCCGCTCGATGTACTCCTCGAGCTTCGCGCGCTCGATGCGCCACACGCGCTTCGGCCCGACCTGGATCGCGGGCACCTCGCCCGTCTTGAGCAAGGTGTACACCGCGGTCTCGGTGATCGCCAGCTCGTCGGCGACGTTCTTCACGGACAGGAAGCGGGGCGAAGTCGTCATGCCCCATATCCTCCCGT
Organism: Isoptericola sp. NPDC057391; assembly: GCF_042668085.1. Classification (NCBI taxonomy): domain Bacteria; kingdom Bacillati; phylum Actinomycetota; class Actinomycetes; order Micrococcales; family Promicromonosporaceae; genus Isoptericola; species Isoptericola sp. NPDC057391. Next base: position 38,408 of record NZ_JBHVBO010000013.1, read on the forward strand.
GCCGGAGCAGCCTTCGGCGCCGAGAACGCGCACCTCAGGAGCACGCACGTTGCTAGTAGTTTTGGACCGGGGCCTAGTCGGCCTTCGGCGTCTCGTCATTGATCGGGCTGCGGAGCGGCTCGCCGCTCCGATCTAGGAGCTCGACCAGGGTGAGCCTGTCGGGTTAGGGGTCGATTCAGCGATGGTGGCTGGGTCCGGTGTGGGGTCTCGAATCGGCCGGCGATGGGGCAGTCGTCGCCGACGTGCACAACCGAACCCGGGTCGTCGGTGGTGTTTTCGACGTCGAGGCGCGCGTCTGTTCGCCTGGATGCCTCAGATGTACTCCGTGCAGTAATGGTGGGTCAGGCCCACGGGCGGGCTGTCCGTGCCGACCCATCCCTCGGAATCGGAGTTTGTCAGAACTGCGCAGGTGAAGTGGTGGACCTGGCTGCGCTTCTTGCCCCGTCCGGCCGGCCGGTACACGAAGGTGCCCAGCGCGCCGAACACGCGTTCGGCCTCGCGCCGTGCCGCAACTGCGGCATCAGTTCGCTCACGGTCCTGCGCCGCGTGAACGGCCGCGGCGACCTCGGCCTGGTGGCGACGCGCGGTGACGTCGGCGAGCCTTTCATCCAGGGACTTGACCGGGTGGCACAGCGGGCAGGCACTGGAATAGGGCGGGAACTTCTCGAACCCCTCCCACTCGGATGGGACGAACACGCTGGTGCGGATGAACGCGCACTCTGCCAAGTGGACGGGCGCGTCGGGTACGCCACGTCGACGCAGGAAGTTGCCCATGCTCGCAGGGTCGATTCGCACCGTTCCCGACTCGACATCGGCTCGCTTCATGTCCCGCACTGCCTGCAGCAGCGCGCGTCCCCGGGACTCCTCGGACAGCTCGAGGCGCTCCATGCATTGTGCGCACACCACCATCGTGTGCAGGCGTTCCCGCTCGCGAGCGTTGGTTCGTCGACCGGGCATCCGCTCTCCACACAACGCGATGGAGGGGTGTTCGCCCAGGATGTGTGCCCAGGACGTCGGCCACCGGTAGGTGTACTCGTGCAGCTGGTCCAACACAAGGTCATCAACCTTGACCGCGCCGGGCGTCCAACGGATCTCCATGAGACTGTGCCTCGCGATGTCCGCGATCGGGACGCACCGGTGCAGCGTGAGGTACGGGCGGCCGACTATGTCAGCTGCGGCCATCATGTCGCCCGGCAGCGCACCCTTGCCTCGCATCGGGTACCAGTGCTCGGACAGTGCCCCTGTGTCGCCCTCGACTGGCTCAATCGCCACCGCGTTGAACGCCCGCCGGGACCCGTTGAAGATCGGCAGCTGGACCACGTCGTTCCCGCACTGGTGACAAGGCAGCCTCGTGACCTTCACAGCGCAAATTCTATTGGGGGCCGCCCACACACGAGGAACAGCCGCGCGACACGGGAACTTGCGGCGTGCGGTCGGGGTCTCACCCGCGCACTCCCGTGGCTGGTCGATGCGAAGGCGCAGGCTCGCGTTCGCGGCCAGCCCCGATCCTCCGGGGGAGTGCGTAGGCTTGGGGCGCCGGAACGACTTGTCTGAAGACCTGACGGTGCATTCGGGCGGGCCACCGTCGCGGCAGGCATGCCGAGGCGAGCGGTTGAGCGTGTCGTCGCCGCGTGTACTGGTGCTGCCAGGTGGCGTCAGTTCTTCAGCTTGGCGAGGCGCTGCCCGAGCTTGGTCGATGCGCGTTGCTCGACGGGAACGAACGCAAGCCAGCGTTCTAGTACTGCGGCTTCTCTTTCCGGTTGGCGAAGCTTGCGATGGATGATCGCCGCTTGCTCGGTGTACCAAGGTGCGGGTGTGGAGCCAGCGCGGTCGCCCTCGGCACCTTGGATCGCTGCGTAGCAGAGTTCCAGCGCTTCCTCGAGCCGATTGTCGCGCTTGAGTTGCTTGATGGGTTCGACGAGTTCCAGGTAGTGAACGCCGCTGACCATCCCCGCTTCGAAGGTCTTTGCGCGGTCACCGCCACCCGCCAGCGCCTCGGCAACCATCTCGCGTCGGGCGAGATGCACGCTGGTGCGCTTGTCCTGCGGTGTCATCGGAGGCAGGTTCTCTGCGGTGTACTGCCACCGAGGAGGCAGATCCTCCCCGAGCCATACCCACGCCTCGACGCGAGCAGTCTCGCCCTCAACGAGGTACGCCAGTTGCAGCGGCACCGCGCGCGCTGTTCGCTCGTCGAGCAGCAGGGAGCCTGCGGCGCCAGCGGGAAGGTAGCCGATTCGTTCGCCTTCCACGAGCACCGCGACAGCATTCGGATCCGAGGCGTTGCTCGGCTCGCGTTCGAGTACTCCTGCCTCTTCGAGTAGCCCGCGCCCGGCGAGGCCTCGTCGGCGAACGAGTCCGTGCGCCGCCTCGGCGCAGAAGGTGGTCGTACCGGCAAGCTTGACCAGAGGGGCCCCGGAGAGCCTGATCGTGAGCGTTGGGCGTTGCGTCGGCGACGATGGGTTCGCGGGTGTGGTGCGGAGTGCACCAGCGGTGCGCGGGCTACGACGTCTGCCAAGCCATTCCCTAAGACTCACGGGTGGATGATCTCACAGCGGAAGATTCCGGGGGACCCGTGCTTGGGCCCTGGCCTGGCGTCTGGCGGCCGACTGGCCCGTTCAACCACGATGGGAAACTTCTGCGTCGACCTGGAACTCACCCCAGGTTGACCAATTACGCCGAGTCGACACGTCGGACGCCAGAGCCAACTTGGTCGAACCGCCACGTCCATCCGGGACCAACAGACGCCGAATCTCATGCTGCCGGGAGAGCGGCGGCCGCGGCCGCGATCTTGGCAGCGACGGCGTCGATGGACTCTTCTGCGGTGCTGAGCCCGGAATGGGATGCCAGCATCGGACTAACGTCGTTGAGCTCGTCGAAGGTCACCCCGTGCAGGACAGGGATGACGCGACGGGTGCTCAGGAGCACCGCCAATTCCTTCTCGGCAACCCCCTCGGCCTCGAGGCTGTCGAGGAGCGCCGGCGTGACGAGTACGATCCCGACCCGGGAATTTCGGAGTCCCTTGTCAATCTCGCGGATCATGAGCGAGCCAAGAGGAAGATCCTCCTCGCTGAACCACACCGTGGAGCCGTTGGACTTCAGGGCTCCGTAGAGTTCAGCGGCACTGCTTTTGCGGTCGGGCCAGGCATGACAAAGGAATAGATCGCGGCGGTCGGGGTGCGTACTTGCCTGCTCCGCGGCCTTCTCGGCAAAAGGCGCGATGGTGCGCCACTCGATGGCGCTGTACGGCACCGTTCTGCCGGCCCTTGTGCGACGTGAGGCGCCGCTGTAGCTGGACCCGGACCCACCCGACCGGTGCGTCGACCCGACAGACGGCGGTCGTGGTAAGTACGAGTAGTACGAGGGGCTGGAGCGCCGCCTGCCGCCGCGGCACGCAGGGCACCGCGCCGCTGCTGCTGAGGACCGGTGACCGTAGATGGGAGCTGTGCACTGCGCCATGTGGCGAGCGTACGGCGTACCTGTGCCACCTGGGCCCGCTCTGGAGAGCACTGACCCGACCATGGCACGGCCCTTGACCAAGGGGCGTATTCTGTGTAATACAGCCGGGAGGCACGTCGTCATACGGAGGCGTGGATGCCCCAGTTCTACATCAGCGCCGTCGCGTTTGATCCCGATAACGACCACCCGCTCGACAAGGGCCTCACCGAGGCCGACTACTGGCACATGCTGACCGGCACGCGGGTGCAGGCATCCCCAAACCCCGGGGGCGCGGACTGGCGGACCGAGCAGACCGCCCTGGACGGCTCCCGATGGCTCGTCCTCTTTGACTACGACCAAGGAACAGCTGTCCCCGTTACAGCATGGAAGGTGAAGTGATGACGACCAAGCAGCGTGACCCGTCCACCCTCACCGATGCCGACCTGCCCTCGATGACCCGCGCCGAGCGCGCCGCCTACTACGAGGCGAACGCGCACCGGCTCGATGAGCTCTTCGACGACAGTCGGAAGGTGGCTTTCGAGCCCGACCCCAAGGGCTCTGACCTCATCGTGTCCGTGCGGCTCAAGCACGGCGAGGCTGACACCCTTACCGCGGCTGCCCGGGAGGCCGGTAAGCCGCTGTCTGTGTATCTGCGGGAGTCCGCGCTCACGGCTGCTACCGGAGGCGCACCCGCGCATCGGGACCTGCGCCTGGAAGACCTTGACCCCGAGGACGTCGAGAAGGTGAAGGCGTGGGCGCTCGTGTCCATGGTGAAGTCGTCCGGCCTCACCGGTGTGGAGCGTGCCTTCGCGTCGTTCGCGCCTACAGGCGTGCTGCCTAAGCTTCCGCTCCCAGACGCGTTCAGCGTTTCCTTTGCGGGACCGTCGACGGGCGTCGAGGAGGGGCGCCACCTCCAGGCCGTCGTAAGAGAGAAGGGGCGCACCCGAGCGGTGACCACGAGGGAGGCCGCCGAAATCGTGGCGGAGGGGGCGGCTGGCGCCTATGCGGTGTTTAGGTCGCCTAAGGTTCGACGTGCCCGCCGGGCTCTCAAGCAGGAGCGCTGGATCGAGGTGAAGGATGTTGTCGCCCGCAAACAGGGCAGCAACGCGTGAAGGACGCGTAGTGTGCCGCCCGCTCGGGCGGGGCGACTTCTGGCTCGGATTTCATGGTTGTCAGTCGGACCGCGACGCGTGACCGGATCCGAGTGCGAGATTTCAGAGTTTCGTGCCTCGTGCCTGGGCTACCGTCTCCCGACCAGTTGTGTGGCTCGCACGGCTCATCGCACTCAGATCTCTGCGTCCACCAGCAGGTCGAGCGTCGCTTCCGGTCCGTCGAGGGTGGCGCGCCATGCGGTGTCCTGGGCTCGCGGTCGATCATGAGCTTCGCGGATGTTCTCGCCGCGGACGGTTGCCCAGATCGCTGTGCTGGTAACGCGGGCTGCCTGGGAGTTGGCGAACCCTCGGACTGAGGCGACCACGTCCGGGTTCGCCGGCCCACCGTGCGCGGCGGCATCCCTGCATCGCCTGAGGCGATCGACCCCCGCGTCGTAGTTCCTCGTGAGCTCGTCGATCCACTGCCCAGCGGACGACGTTGTGAGCAGGCGGCGTTGCAGTGTTCGCAGTCGACGTGCGCCTGGCGCGTGCAGTGGCAACGCGTCGCAGATCGCCGGCAGCCGGCGCAGCGCCAGATCGAATCGGAGACGCAGCCGTCCGGTGCGTTCCCCAGGAATGCTCTCGTAGAGGTCGTCAACGACCGCGACCTCGGGCACGTCACGGAGATCCCAAACTTCTGTCGGCTCGCGGTACGCGTCGATGAGTTCGTCCAGCAGTACTTCCCGAGCCCAGGTTGGCCCAAGTTGTTCCGTCAAGTGGACGCTCCAGTGCGATGCGTGCGCCATGCTGGCGACGAGCTCGATGACCTGCACGTCCACGAGCAGTGCTGCCCTGTTCGCGTCGTTGCCGGCGTTGAGGCGAACGGTACGTGCCGTGGTGAGCAGTTCCAGCAGTAAGTCTGTGATCGCGGGAACGTGGGGTGCGAGATCGGCCGCGACCTCGTTGAGCGTCTCGCTCGTCCAGAACTGACCGTGCTCCGACTGGTCGATCGATCGGTGAACTGGGAGGCGATGCAACACCTCGCCGTCGACGACGAGGACGCCACCAGCCATCGGCCGCCAATGAGTGCCCAGATCGTGGAACGCGGCGAGGTCGATGAGGCTCTCGGCAATCTGGTGCGCCCGCTGCAATGGAGCAACGAGTGGTCCCTCACCGAGATCGACGCGCACCCAGACCCAGTCCTCGAGATCGTCGTTGAACGCGGTGACGTCGAGCGCCCGCTGAAGCAGTTGCGGATTATCCAGCAGCTCAGCCGGGAGACGGTCCCGAAGATGGGCCAACGCCTCGCCTGCCGCGCTCGCGCTGAGCACCGAAGAGAGCGTCGGGCCGTCGAAGAAGGTGACACCTCCGATGGGCAATATCCAGTCGGGTGTGCGGCAGTGTGCACGTTCGAAGCACACCCATGCGACCTGAGTCCGCAGGGCAACGGGGAGACACAGGAGGTCACGGCACAAGGCGAGGCGGTCGGCCTCGGGCAAGTGGGCGGCTTCGTTGGGTCGCCGTCCGGATCTGACTGGGCCTCCCGAGACGGCCGCACGTGCAGACTCCACCCAGAGCGCGTCGTCGGACAGGACGCCGGCGAGCCGGGAGGACTCGGTGCTGAGGGCGCGCCCGCCGCACCGCAATGCTGCGTCCAGGTTGAACCTCAGGGACTCCACTGCCTCGTGACTACAGGCCGGGTCCACCAGCGCGGCGTGTAGGTCGTCGAACGCGGCGACCGCTGCGGCTGGAGCTTCCAGCTCGCGTATGACCGACGCGAGCGCATGACCGCAGTCGGCTCGCCACTGCGAGCTTGCTCCAGGCTCGGGATCTAGCAACAACGAACGTACGACGCCAAGGTCGGGGACCTTCGACCGCAAGCCGGGCCCGACGGTGTCGATCGCGTGGATCACGTCCTTGGCGAGGGAAGACCATGGGCGCTTGTGGTGCCGGCCGACGTACGGACGCGGGTCGTCGATCCAGGCGCGAAGCTCCAGCAGCATCGGGTGCAGGCTCGGGGCCATCAAGCCTGGGCGTCGCTCGCGATCACGTCCGATCCCTTGCAGGAGCCAGGCGAGTTCCGTGACTGGCGTGAACACACTCCACATTGTGCCTGCGGGCGGGACGTCACCATGTCGCGTCGGCACGTGGATCTGCGAAGGCCCCTGAATCAGCGGTCCAAGGACGACCGCCGGCCCTGAGGTGTTCGGTCAAGTACCGGGCGGTGGATCAGGCGACGAGTCAGTTGCACATTGGGGTTATGGCTACCAACACCACCACGCCGGAGCGGCTGTGGTCCATCGACGACCTGGCGGGCTTCCTCGTCGTGCCAGTGAACACGATCCATCGTTGGCGCAAGTTTGGCGAGGGTCCTAGGTCGTTCAAGGTGGGCAGGCATGTCCGCTTCCGGCCCGCTGACGTCACTGACTGGCTCGAGGCGCAAGCGCAGGTGCCGACGCAGAAGGTCGAGCCTTCACACAGGCCCGCGGCTCGCGGGTCCATCAAGGACGACGAAGCGTTCTGGGCCAACTGACCACCAGACGCAGGACGCGTTCGTCCCTACCGAACAGGTCTCGGGACGGTGGAAGGACAGGGTCATGGCTACGGGCAGACCCAGCACGAAGGTCGGGCAGTACGGCCACATCAGCTTCACTCACCGGGCCAACAGAACCGTGGTGGCTTCGGTGCACATTCGAGACAGCGATGGTGTCGCGCGCAGGGTGCGTGCCACCGCGCGCACGGAGGCGCTGGCCGACAGGAAGCTCAAGGAGAGGATCGCGTCACGGTCTGAGGGCGTCGTCGCCGGCGACCTGACGCGTGAGTCGTACTTCATGTCTGCTGCGCGTGTGTGGCTCGAACAGGCCCAGACGGATGCGCAAAGCGGTGGGCGACGCCGTCCGCAGACCGTGGCTCGTTACGAGCGGATCTTGCGGGCGCAGGCGGTACCGCGGCTCGGGCGGCTCCGGCTTGGGGAGATGACGGTGCCGCGCATCGAGCAGGCCATGTACGAGATCGTCGCAGAGGGGCATCACCGCAAGGCGCAGTTGCTCCGTGAGACGGTCTGCCAGGTCTTGGACATGTGCGTGCGCATGGACGTGATCCGCGACAACACGGCGCGCAAGACCCACAAGCCCGCCATCCCCAACCAGAAGAAGCCTCGGGCCTTGTCGGTGGGGGAGGTCCGGGAGGTCCGGGAGGCTGTACGACTGTGGCGCAACGATGGCAAGGAGTACCTAGGCCCGCGTCCTGACGGCAAGTTGCCCGTGTGCGTGGACGTGATGCTCGGCTCGGGTATCCGGATCGGGGAGGCGCTGGCCTTGCGGTGGGGCGACTTTGCGCACCTGGCAGGGCAGCCCTACATCACTGTGGCGGCGACGATGGTCGAACTCGAAGGCAAGGTCGTCTACCAGCCCATGACGAAGTCGCGGTCGGGCCAGCGCCGGATCACGCTGCCCGGCTTCGCGACCCGGGCCCTGTTGTCGATCCGGCCGGAGAACGCTGACCCGCAGGACTTCGTGTTCGCATCACGCAGCGGCAAGCCGATCCAGCCGGGCAACATGCGCCGGTCCCTCCACAAGGCCCTTGAGGCGTACGGGATGAACCCCGCGCTGGTTCACCCGCACCTCTTCCGTTCGACGGTGGGCACGGCGATCGCGCACGGCGGGTTCTCGGTGTCCGACGCGTCCAAGGTGCTCGGCCACTCAGCCTCGGCCGTGACCGAGAAGTACTACATCGAGGAACTGAGAAACACCCCGGACGTTACCGCCGCGCTCGACGCGCTGGTGGGGGAGCGGACCTACGCCTCCCCGTCCCCGACGGGACCCGGACCTGTGGCCCGTCAGTTCCCGCCGCTCGCCGTGGGTGGGCAGGTCGCCTGAGTCTCGTCAGGCCGCAGGAGGACCGAACCGGTCGGACCGGGTACTCCTGCGTTCACCCCTTACCCAGAGTCGACCATGCCTTGGACTTGGCGGGCTTGCTGAAGCCGTAGCTCGCACGCGTTGTCCCCGCCTTGGACAGCGCGGACTTGGAGGGCTTCGACGACTTGCCCATCCAGTCCAGCCCCACTCGGTTGCCAGATATGCGGTGCCGTCAGCACAGCACCGACCACCGACCACCGACAAGGCGCACCCGTCTGGAGCATCTACGCGCGATGAGCAACCAAGGTCACGCAGCGGCGTCCAGGTCGCCTCGGGGAGACGACGACGACGTTGCTCTGGGGGGTACGAGGATTGCCCAGTGCGGCAACGAGTTCAGCGACGACCCGTTGGCGCCACGGCTCGACGCGTTCTATCCCGCCGGATCACGAGCCGACGGGCGATCCTCTGCCCCGCGAACCCTGGAACCAGGGCGAACGGCGCGCCAAACTCTGGAACAATCCCGGCGTGGGTACTGAGCCTTCTTCCGATGTCGAGCGCCTCTACGACGCCGCTAGGTTCCATGCGCACGCCGCGATGTCGCTCGGAGGTACAGGGCTGAGTGAGCACGCCTCGCTCGACCTGGCGACCCGATGCGGCAGCGTTGTTGAACTTCTCGCAAAAGCGGTCCTGGCCGCATGCGACGCGAGGCTTCTGACCAAGAACGATGCTCACCATCACTTGCTTGACCTCGCATTGAATGCGAGAGGTCAGTCGCCAGCTGTCGCAGCGGCGACGAAGCTTAAGACGAGCGTAGACGCCAGCATCGCGGTGAGAGTCGCAGCGCGGATAGACCAACGCCTGATCGATACTACGGCGCGCGCCGACCGTGTGCTGCGGGCGCGGAACGCAGCCGTGCACATGGCGATTCCACTGACGGCCACCCAGTGCACAGCTCTTCTCGACGATATGGCGGTCGTCGCGTCGTCAACCGTCGCGGTCCTCCGGCGAACCCCCGCCGACTTCTGGGCGGATCACCTGTCGGCTGCGACCGCAAGAGTGGCGACGAGCACCACGAAGGTCCGGGCGGTCGCGGAGGGCAAGGTCGCGAAGGCGGGGGATGCGTTTCGTCGTTTGCGTGCGCAGGTTGGGGACCAAGCGTGGGATGGGGTGCTGACAGTGCTTAGACGTCGTCCGGCGCACGCCAGCGACGTCGAAGCCTCGATGCAGTGCCCTGCTTGCTTGGACGACGCGCAGGTGAGCTGGACAGCTGAAGCTGACGCAGATTGGAGCGATGGCGAGATCGTCATGTATGGCTATTGGGCCTTGGACGGCCTGAGTTGCCCGGTCTGCGGTCTGGAGTTGGATGGCGAGGAACTGGAAGCCATTGACTTGCCCGATCTTCCGGACCCCGGCGACGCTGCAGCAGAGATGGACGACCATTTCGATGACTGGCGGGAGTACGCGGACTGATTGGCCGAGGCCCCGCCGGAGGTTCCTGCTAGTCAGGGCGATAGGTGGACCGCCATTCGACATAGCGCGGGTTATCGGATCCGAACGTGTGCGAGTTGCATCTGATGCAAGAACCCGCACCTCGCGACGAGATCCGCGTCTGTTCAGGTCGGGGCGCCTGCCGCCCTGTCGTGGCGTGGCCAGAGATCTCCTAGTCCTTGCCGGATCGCCGCAGTTCACCGCGGGTTTCGTGCATCTGATGCAGGATTCCTCGGAAGGACGGCCGTCGTTCAGGCAGGAAGCTGGTCCAAGACCAACTGGTGATCCCACTCGCGACCAAGGACGGCCGAGAGCAGCTCATCGCTGCTGCCTACGCACCACGGAGACACATCAGGATCGAGGACGGCAAGCTCTACAGGTGCCGCCAACATCCCCCACGGCTCGACAGCGTTCGCGAGTCGACCGCTGAGCCGCAATTCCGCATACTCCGGCTTCCACCAGACCTTCGCGGCGTGCTGGAGATCATTGGGATGCACCCCGACCCAGACGCCGAATCGAACGGAATACCCGCCAGTCAACTGCACGGGGAGTAGTGCCCGAACGAACGCACCCATCGAGGGCACCTGCATCATGACCGACTCCGAAGCGGAGGGACCGCTCATCCAGAACCCGTCGGTCTCTTCGCGCTCGGGGAGGTTCAGCACAGGATCGGGAAGTGAGAACCGAACGTCGCGCTCATGCGCGGTCAGTTCGCGTCCGCACGAGGGACAGGTAGAAGCCGTCATCCAGCGGATGCTAGCGCCTTGAGCCCCCGCAATCTGGCGGATCCTCGTCCCATCAGGTTCGGTCACGACACCCCTGGACCGCCACTCAGACGGGAGGAACTCGCACGTCACGAGCACGCGCCTCTACCAGCTGTGCGGGTGGTCGCCCGAGCAGGTGCAGCGGCCATCACCTCTCCTGGGTCCACCAGGAAAGGAAACTGATCAAGGCGGCGGCGAGCATCGTGGCCTGGACGAAGTTGCGGAAGCTGACGACCCTAGTTCCGGTCACACCGTGGGCAACGGCATGCCGCGCGAACGACGTCGACCTGGCCCTCTCCTCGCGCGTGTACATCGGCCGGTACGCGAACCAGATCGGGCGGAAGACCATCGCCGTTCCGAGGTCTAGCTCGTCGAAGTGATCCATCACGGGCTGCTTCTTCGTAGGCTTGTGGCGCACGATGTCAGCGCGGCTCTCGATTTCGTCACGCATGAGGGTGTCCAAGATGCTCGCCACGTGCGAGAGCGCGGGCCCCACAAAACCTGCCCGTTCTGCGGAGATGGCCTGTTCGAGCTCGCGGGCCAGCGGCGCGTACCGACCACCAACCGCGTAGGCAGCAACTTGCGCACAGTCATCGATGATCACGCGTCCTCGCCTCCCGAGGACTTCGCGCCGCGCGCCGTAGGTCGGTGCAGCGACGAGCTGCTGCACGATCTTGGGGTTCGGGATCGCCCACAGCGTGATGCCCTCATCAGCAAGCCGGCTCAGATCGGCCACCGTGACGTCCACGTCGTGGAGGTTCTGAGGCAGGAGCTGGCGCCGTCGCCGCTCGACCATCTCCTTGAACCCATCGAGCCACGCGGGGCGTGCCAGACCCCCTAGTCCTTGAATGCCATGGAGGTATCGAGAGATCCCCTCCTGGGCCGACGACGCGGCGTAGAACCGGCCCAAGACTGACTGTGCTTGCTGGTTCAGTCCGGCCGCGGCGAGGGCGCTGAGCTTCGTGGACTGCAGGCCGCGGTCGAGTCCGGCCGCCGCGAGGGCGCTGAGCTTCGTGGACTGCAGGCCGCGGTCGAGTCCGGCCGCGGCGAGGGCGCTGAGCTTCGTGGACTGCAGGCCGCGGTCGAGTCCGGCCGCGGCGAGGGCGCTGAGCTTCGTGGACTGCAGGCCGCGGTCGAGTCC
>NZ_JBHVBO010000014.1:0-47679 GCF_042668085.1 Isoptericola sp. NPDC057391
CCCCGTGACCAGGGTCGGCGCCGTCGTGGCATCCGGTCAGTGCTGCTGTCGTCGCCGGATCCCGACGAGGATCGCGCCGCCGGCCACCAGCAGGACCGCCAGCCCCACCCACACGGCGACGTCCGCACCGGTGGTCGGGAGCCAGCCGCCCCCGCCGGAGTCGCCCGTGTCGCCCGGCGGCGGCGGGACGGCGTCGAAGGTGTTCGTCACGGTGACCGACGCCGGGTCGGCCGCGATCGTGACCACGCCCGGCTCACCGTCTCCCACGGCCGAGACCGTGGAGGACGCCGCACCCCCGTCGTCGGTCTCCGTCACGACGCACTCCGCGCCGATCGGCAGCCCGTCGTAGGTGACGGTGTCACCCGCCGCGATCTCGCGTGCCGCACCGCCCGGGATCTCGATGTCCGCGCCCTGGAACGTGCAGCCAACGGTCACCTCGAACGGCCCGACGTCGTACGCGTCGCCCTCGAAGTCGACCACCTTGTCCACCGCCAGCGAGCCGACGTCGAACGTGTTCGTCACGGTGATCACCGCCGGGTCGGCGTCGGCGCCAGGCACCTCGACCTGGCCCGGGTCGCCGTCCTCCACGGTCGTCGAGACCGTGGTCGACGTGGCGCCCGCCGCGTCCGTCTCCGTCACGACGCACTCCGCGCCGACCGGGAGCCCGTCGTACGTGGCCGGCTCGTCCGGCGTCACCGTGCGGGTGGCGCCGCCCGGCACCTCGATGTCCTGGCCCTCGAACGTGCAGGCCAGCGACACCTCGAACGGCGCCGTGACGAAGGGCGCGCCATCACCGTCGAGCACCTTCTCCACCTGGATCGACCCGGCGTCGAACGTGTTCGTCACGGTCGCGACGTCGACGGTCTCGGTGTCGGCGTCGATCTCGACGGGGTCCGGGTCGACGGTCACGCTCGTGGCGCCGGCGACGTCGGTCTCCGTGACGGTGCACGTGTCGCCGTCCTGCAGCCCGAAGTAGACGCCGGGGAACCCGGGCCCGAACCGCCGGTCCGGGCCGCCAGGGATGAAGTCCACCGGTGCGCCGGTCGAGGTGGTGCACTCCAACGAGACCTCGTACGGGAACTCGTCGAACGGCACCTGGGCCAGGTACTCCAGCACCTGCTCCAGGAGCGCCTCGATCTCCTCCGGGTCGGTGGGCAGCGGGTCCGGGATCTCCGGCAGCGGCGGGAGGTCCGGCATCGCCGGGGCAAAGGCCGCCGCGTCGCCGTCCACCACCTTCTGGACCAGCAGAGGCGCGGTGTCGAAGGTGTTGGTCACCAGCACCGAGACGGTGGTCGGCTCGCCGTCGTCGGCCGGCGGGACCACGACGTCGGCCGTGTTCCCCTCGACCGGCTCGGCGCTGTCGACGCTCACCGTCGTCGACGAGGCGCCGAAGTCGCCCGTCTCCGTGACCGTGCACTCGGCGCCCACCGGGAGGCCCTCGAAGACCGCGGGGGCGCCCGGCATGAACTCGCGGACCGCCCCTCCGGGGATCGCCAGGTCGACGCCCTCGTAGGTGCACTCCAACGTCACCTCGAACGGGCCGGGCCCGTAGAGGGCGCCGAGGCCTGCCAGGTCCTTGTCCACCTCGATCGTGCCGACGTCGAACGTGTTGGTGATGACCACCTCGGCCGGCTCGCCCGCGGCGACCGTCACCGTCTCCGGCACGACGACGGCCCCTGTCGCACCGCCGTCGTCGACCTCGGTGACGTCGCACTCCGCGCCCACCGGCAGGTTCGCGATCTGCGCGTCGAGGGGCCCCGCCCCGCCGAGGACGACCGTGCCGTCGTAGACCGTGCCCGCCTCGCCGGGGCCCTCGCCGTCCGCGTCGTAGGTGCAGACCACCTGGATCGTGAACGGGCCGGCGCCGTAGGCCGGCCCGCCCTCGCCGTCGACCACCTTCTGCAGGTTGATCGCGCCGACGTCGAAGGTGTTCGTCGCCTCGAGCTGGGTGCCCGCCGTTCCGGCGTCGTCGGGGACGATCACGACGTCGGCCGACGTCCCGTCCGTCTCGACCGGATCCTCGCCAGGCTGCGTCACCGTCATCGACGTCGCCCCCGCGTTCGCCGTGTTCGTCTCGGTGACGGTGCACTCGGCGTTCACGGGCAGACCGGTCAAGGTCACGGGCGTGCCGTCACCAGCCAGCTCCACGACCATCGGGTTCTCCGCGGAGTAGCCCTCGGCGAACACCTCCTCGCCGAGGAACGTGCACTCCACGGTGGCCTCGAACGGGCCGTACGAGACGGGGTCGCCGTTCTGGTCGACGGCGTCGCTCACCACCGACTTGGACAGCTCGAGCGAGCCGAGCTCGTACCAGTTGATGGCGGTGATGCCCGTGACGTCCGGGTCCTCGCCGATGGTCACCGACCCGACGATCAGCTCGGTCTCACCGTTCACGCCGTCGTCCTCGGTGATGGTGCACTCGGCGCCGTACGGCAGGTTGTCGACCGTCACCGGGCTCAACGGGCTCACGGTGATCGGGATCGGGTCGAGCGCCTGCTCCACCCACGTCCCCACGGCGGACGTGCACTGCACGTTCAGCTGGAACTCGTCGGGGGCGTACTCCGCCCCCGGCCCGCCCGCGAACTTCACGACGTTGAGGGAGCCGCTGGCGGTGGCGACGCCGACCTTCGTGCCCTCGGTGGGCAGCATCCGCACCTGGTTCCCGCCGGGACCGATCGCCACGGCCGAGGCGGCGGCGGAGTTCCAGGCGATGGAGCGGTCCCCGGCATCGGGGACGGTCGGCGGGGTGGTGGTCACGCCCTGGAGCGCGAGGAACTCGCCCGGCTGGAACATGTCGTCCTCGGGGAACGTGATCACGGCCTTGAACGCGGTGATCTCCTCGTAGACCGACTCCGGCTCGTCGCCGGTGAGCTGCACCCATCCGGTGGTCGGGTCGTCGGTGGGGCAGACCGGCTCGTTGATCGGGTCGTTGATGTCGTCCATGCAGTAGTCCTGCACGGTGGAGTAGTAGAACGTGGCCTCAGCGCTTGCGGGCGCGTTGACGAGCTCCGGCGGGTAGTCGTTGTTGAGGAGCGGCGCCCACGCCGACCCGCGCTCCGCGGGGTCGAAGGAGCCGGTGTCACCCGGCGCCGGAAGACGGTCGTAGAGCACCACCTTGTTCATCGGCAGGTTGCCGACGTTGTCCACGCGGATCCGCCACGTCTCGTCGTGACCCGGCGCGATGACCGGGGTGCACGGGTAGGCGTAGAAGCCCGCCGCGTTGGGCGTGCACTCGTCCGGGGGGTTCGTGGCGTCCGGGTCGACGATGACGTCGAGCTCGTCGTCGTTCGTCGCCTTGACGAACTTCGACTGGCTGAGGGCCGCCGTCGCCGTCGACTGCACGTCCGAGTCGGCCTCGCACGCCCCGGTCTCCTCGTTCAACCGGGTCGTGCACTCGTCCCACGGCCGGTCGCCCGTGACGCCGGCGGTGTTCTCGACCACCGTCTGCGGCGGCAGGCTGACGCGGAAGCTCACCATGACCGTGATCGTGTAGCTCTGGCCCACCTCGAGCACCGAGCCCTCGGGGAACGTGAACCCGAGGCTCTCGATGTCGCCCTGCTGATCGACCGTCACCTCGCCGGCGTCCGTGGGCAGGTCCGGCGTGCTGGGATCGGGGTCGCCGCCCGTCAGGGCGTACCGGTACGGGTCGTCGACGTCGGCCAGCCGCAGTTGCGCGCCCTCGTCGTCCACCGGCATCGGGTCGGTCACGACGGGGTCGACGATAGGCCGGTCACCGGTGTTGGTCACGGTGATGTTCATGGGGAACACCGCGTTCGGTGCCTCGGTGCCGCCGGTGACCGTCCCGTCGAAGTCCTTGACGATCGTCACGCCGTTCGTGGCGTGCTGGTACAGGATCGATGCCTCGGCCTCGTCCTCGGCGCTCACCGGCACCAGCTCGCCGCTCTCCGGGTCGACGACGAGGTCGGCGCCGGTCGTGGTGCCCTGGACGGAGTTGCTCGCCACGCCCGGGTCCGTCTCGCCGGGACCCGGCGGGTTGGCCGCCAGGTCGGGGAGCACCGGACCGCCCGAGCGCATCTCGTCGCGCCGCTCGACCGAGATCGGGATGCTCTGCGTGGGGTTCGCCGGGTTCTCCCAGATGGAGCCGTCGGTGCGGCTGAACGTGAACCGCAGGCCCTGCACGTCCTCCGGGGCGACGCCCGCGGGCAGGGCGAAGGTGCCCGACGGCGTGCCCTCGACCCAGGCGCCACCGGTCACGGTCACCGGGTCGGAGGATCCCGGGTCGCCGGTGAACGTACCGCCCGTGAACGCGTCGACCTGCACCTGCTGGATCGGCGCCGTGAGGCTGGCGCCGTCGAAGCCGACGAAGTCGTACTGGTTCCAGAACTGCGGGTCGTCGTCGATGAGCACCATCTCGACGCTGCGCGACGGGCCCTGCGGCTGACCGGTGAGCGTCATCGTCACCGGGCCCGTGCCGGGCTCGACGATCGTGTCCGGGCTGAACGTCTTGCCCACCTCGAGGTCGATGGCCGCCGTCTGCAGCGGCATGGTCGCGTCGTCGTACGCGCGGCGCACGTCCTCGTCGGTGCCGCCCGGGTCATTGATCGTCGCAACCGCGCCGTCCGGCACGGGGTTGGTCGTGGCGATCGCACCCGCCTCGTCGAGGAGGGGCTCACCGGTGTAGCGGTCGGTGTCCCGCAGCTGAAGCGTGAGGTCCATCGACCCCGACTGTCCCGCGGGGATCAGGCCGTTGTACGACACGACCACACCGACGACGTCGGAGAGTTCAGCAGGGTCGAGTGCCTCGGCGGCCGTCTCCGAGAGCGCCTGCGTCGCCCCGCCCGCGAAGGTCAGGGTCACGACGGTGCCGCCGTCCGGGAAGTCGGGGTTGTCGCCGGGAGCGAAGACGCCCGGCGGCGGCGTGATGTCGATCCCGGTGAGGTTGAAGACCGTGAACGGCGGGGTGCCGGGCGCCGTCTGCACCGCGTTGGAGTCCGGGGCGCCCGGCTCCACCAGCCGGAGCTGGTCGACCTTGGCCGCCGAGGCGTTGGTGCCGGTGATCGTCACGGTGGTCGACGGGTAGAACCCGGTCGGCGTCCCCGGCGGTGGCACGGAGATCGGCCCGCCCGTCCAGTCCTTGTTCACCGTCACGTTGAGCGGCTGGTCGATGATCAGCACATCGGCGTCGTCGGTGTCCGTGTAGTCGTTGCCGTCGAACGTGCCGGTTCCCCGCGCGGTGTCGTTGACCAGGCCCGGGTCGTCGGTGTTGTACAGCGTGCCGTTCGTCGAACCGAGCACCGGTTCGCCGTCGCTGCGCTTGTAGTCGCGCACCTGGAACGTGAGGTTGAGGTGGCGGCCGTCCGAGAGCGTGGACCGCGCCACGCCGTCGCCGACCGCCGGCTCGGTCGGGTCGTCCGGCGTCGTGGACCGCGACGGCGACTCCGTGTACACGATCCGGACGGACGTCGTGGACTCCTGCTCCGCCGCGGTGAGGTTCACCGCGGGCATCCCGCCGTCGCACGGCGTGGCCGCTGTGCAGCCCGAGCCGGAGGCCTGCACCCAGGCCGACCCGTTCCACAGCTCGACGCCGGCGATCGCGTCGTACTCGATCAGCGGGTCCAGCGAGCTGTCGATCGCGGGGATGCTCACCAGGTTGAAGGCGTCGTAGAACGAGTCCTCGATCGCGGTCGTCGCCGGGTCCGCGACGTCCGAGATGACCATCGGGTCCACGCCGGAGAAGCCGTTGGTGGACCAGGTGATCTGCGCCGTCGCCTGGTCGTCGGAGCGCGCGAGCACGCTGACCGGCTGCTCACCGAGGAACGTCTTGTCGATGAAGTCGAGGTCACCCGTGCCGTCCACGGGGAACGGGTCGACGGTGGCACAGCCCTCGGCCGGCTCGGTGGGCGAGACCGAGCCCGACGACGCGCTGGAGGCGCCACAGTTCTCGATCGGGTCGTCCCGGTCGGTCGGTCCGGTGTACTCCGCGACGAAGTTCGGCTGGAAGCTGGTGCCTGGCGGGAAACCGTCCCCCGTCGAGTCGTACACGAACTGCACGCCCTGCGCGTCGGCCGGCAGGTCGCAGCTCACCGTCGCCGGCCCGGTGAACGGGCCGCAGTCAGGGGCCGGCACCCAGGCGCTGCCGTTCCAGTAGTTCACGGTCAGCGTGGAGTTCGCCGGCACGTCGGTGGACCGTACGGCGGTCGGCACGAAGTTCTCGGACCACTCGTCCGAGACCGTCGGGTCGGTCGGGTCCTGGATCACCACCTGGTCGGCGTTGGTCGTCGACCCGTCGGGTCCGAACGGCAGCAGCTGCGTCGGGAGCTGCACGACGACGCTCTGCCCCGGGATCGCGGGGATCTCTGACGGCGAGATGAGCTTGTCGGTCTCCGTCGCCAGCCGGTCCACCAGGGTGACGAGGTCGGCGGACGCCGTGTCCTCGGCGTTGGGGACGGTCGCCGTGATCTCGTTGGTGTGCGTGACATCCTCGGCCTCCTGGTCGGGGTCGGTGTCCGCCGTGAAGGGGATCGACGCCTCGGCGCCGGTGGGCAGGTCGCCCGTGAAGGTGACCGTGAAGCCCTCGACCACGCAGCCTGTGGGCGGGTTCGGCAGGGTGTTCGGTGCCGAGGCCTCCTCGGTGGGCGTGGAGCCGTCGGCGCACGTGAAGGTCACGCTCGCCTCGCTGGCGCCGTTGGGCCACTGCACCCCCGTGCCGTCACCGTCGGGTCCGAAGCCGGTGAAGGTGAGCGGGTCATCGCCGATGAACGGGTTCGGGCCGTCCGGCGACGGCTCCGTGATCGTCATCGTGTCCACCGCGGTGCCGGCGTTGGTGGCGCCGATCGTCACCGTCGTCGGGTCGCCCGCGCTCACGGTCGCGGGGTCGAAGCTCTTGCTCGCCGTGACGGAGTTGTTCGGCGGGGTGATGACGTAGGTGTCCTCGGCCGTCGTGGGGTCGGACTCGTCGTCACCGTGCGTGACGTGCGACGACGCGTCGTTGGTGACGGTCAGCGGGTCCGTCAGCTCGGTGACGGCCGCGCTCTGCTGCACCTCGACCGCGACAGACGCCTCGGCGCCCGGCTGGATGTCACCGCTGAACGTGTACCGCACGCCCTGCACGGTGGTCGGGTCCACCGAGTCGTCCAGCGGCTCCCACGAGTCGCCGTCCCAGTACTCCTGCGTCACGTCGGTCGCGTTCGGCGGCATCGTGATGTCGCCCGTGCCGGTGTACTCGAGGTAGGTGAACGGGTTGGGGTCGGCGGTCGGGTCCACCGGGTCCTGGATCACCAGGGTGTCGACCGGGTCGTTCGACGTGTTCGTGGCGCCGATCGTCATCGTCGCCGCGGTGCCGGGCGCCGCGAGCGCCCCCTCGGGCTCGATCGACTTGGTCGTCTCGGATCCCAGCTCCAGGTCGACGACGGGTGTGACGGTCGCGTCGGCGGACGCCGGGTCGGTGTTGTCGCCGTCGACGGTCGCCGTGTTCGTGATGGGCACCCCGTTGGCGCTGTACGGCAGGTCCGGGTCGACCTGCGCCGTGACCGTGATGACCGCCTGGGAGCCGTTGGGGGCGGTGTCGTCGGAGTAGGTGACGGTGTTGGTGTCGGTGTCGACGACCAGGTCGCCGTCGCCCGTCGAGACGCTCGCGTCGACGAGGATCAGCCCCTCGGGCAGCTCGTCCGTCATGACGCTGTTGGTGCAGGGCTGGGCGTTCGGGTCCGAGCAGGAGATCTGGATCGCGAACTGCACCTGCTGGCCCGGCTCGTACGGCCCCTCGCTGGTGACGACCTTCTGGATCCCCCAGCTCGCGGCGGAGGCCGTCGTCGCCGGGATGACCGCTCCAGCGAGCGCGAGCGCCAGCACGCCGAGCACGGACGCACCACGACGGACGCGCCGTCGTGCCCTCAACCGGGCCTGCCGACGCTGACGTTCCCCTACAGTCCTGCGACCGTCCACCATCCGTGCCCCTCCACACATCGGTGCAAACCGCCCGCGCGCGACGCTGTGCGCGAGCACCATTCACGAAGGTGTCAGACATCGGGCGACTTGGCTCGCCGAACGACGGTTCATCCGTAATGGTCTGGAACGCCCGGCTCGTGGCCCTGCGTCGCTGCGCGAGCGAGCGCGGCACAGGACGGCGACAGTCGAGGTGAGGGCGGCGGAGCGCGACGAAGGAGCCGATCATGGGCCGGACGAGGACACGAGGGTACGCGGTGCTGGGGGCGACGCTGCTGGGCGCGACGGGGCTGCTGGCGGGGTGCGGCGAGGCCAGCACGGACGCGATGGGCGACAACACCACCCAGACCTGCGAGCGCCTCTCCGCCTACACGGACGCCCTGCGGGACCTCGCGGGGACGCTGGGCCCGGACGCCACCGTCGCTGAGGTGCAGGCGGCCCGCGACCAGGCCCGGCAGGCCCAGGAGGCGCTGGAGGAGAGCATCTCCGAGGTGAGCGACGACCGCACGGACGACATCGCCCGCGCGTGGGACGCCCTCGTGACCGCGTTCAACGAGGTCGACGACGACGCCACGCTCGCCGAGGCTGCCGACTCGCTCAAGGACGAGGCCCAGGGCGTCGCCGACGCGACGACGTCCGTCCGCGAGGACCTGGACTGCCGCTGAGGTCGCCGGAGTACCGGTCGGGTCGCGACGCCCCAGGTCGTGCGGCACTGTGCTGGGGTGCGAGTGTCGAAGCCCACCCCCCGTGACGTCGTCTCCGGCTTCGTGACCGGGCTGTTCTCCATCCCCGAGGGCATGGCGTACGCGACGGTCGGCGGGTTCTCCGCGCCGATGGGTCTGTGGTCGGGCGCGGTGCCCACGGTGATCGGGTCGATCTTCAGCCGCACGGTGCTCATGGTCACGACGCTCACCAGCGCGATCGCGCTGTCCGCGCAGAGCATCCTCACCGGCGCCGGCCTGGACCCGGGCGACCTGGGCTCCGTCGCCGCCCTCACGGTGATGGTCGGGCTGTGGATGCTGCTGCTCGGGGTGCTCCGGCTCGGGTCGGTGATGTCGTTCGTCTCCACGGCGGTGATGACGGGGTTCACGGCGGGCATCGCCGTGCAGATCGTCGCGGGCGTGGTCAAGGACGCCACCGGCTACACGCCCGAGGCGCACAACACGGTGGGCAAGCTGGTCGAGGGCGTGCTGCACGTCGGGGACTGGGACGGACCCACCGTCGCCGTCGCGCTCGCGACCGTCGCCGCGTGGGCCGCGCTGAGCCTGGTGCCGCGGCTGCGCAAGACGGCGACGCTCGTGGCGCTCGTCGTCGTCACGGTGGTCGTCGCGCTGCTGGGCACGGACGTGGAGCGGGTGAGCGACATCGCCGCCATCCCGCGCTCCCTGCCGCCGTTCACCCTGCCGGACCTCGGGGCGATGCCGGAGCTCGTGTCCGGCGGGCTCGCCATCGCGCTCATCGCGCTGGCGCAGGCGGCGGGCATCGGCGCGGCCGTGCCCAACCCGGACGGGTCGCGCACGAACGTCTCGAAGGACTTCACCGCGCAGGGCATGGCGAACGTCGCCGGCGGGTTCTTCGGCGCCCTGCCCACCGGCGGGTCGCTCTCCCGCACCGGTGTCGCGACCAGCGGCGGCGCGCAGACCCGCTGGGCGGGCATCTTCGCGGGCGTCTGGCTCGTCGTCCTGGTGCTGCTGCTCGGCCCGCTCGCCGGCGAGATCCCCATGGCGGTCATCGGCGGCCTGCTGCTCGTCATCGGCGGCGAGCTCATCGTGGGCCGGTGGGCCGACATCGTGCTCGTGTTCCGTACGTCGTGGCTGTCCGCCGCGGCCCTCGTCGTCACGTTCCTCGCCACGACGCAGCTGCCGCTGCAGCAGGCCATCTTCCTGGGCGCCGGCCTGTCGATCGTGCTCTTCGCGGTGCAGGCGGCTCAGCGCGGCAGGCTGATCCAGCTCGTCCCCACCGACGGCGGCGACTTCCGCGTCGACGACGCCCCCACCACCCTGCCGTCGGGCCGCACCACCGTGCTGCACTACGTGGGCACCGGCTTCTTCGCCGAGGTGAACCGCCTCGAGGAGGAGTGGCCGCACACCGCCGACGCGCACGACGCCGCCCTCGTGATCTCCCTGCGCGGCTCCGCCGGCATCCCGTCGACGACGTTCCTCAAGTCCCTCGACCGCCTCCTGGACCGCTGGCACGAGCACGGCGTCGAGGTCGTCGTCTGCGGTGTGCCCGAGGACCTGGCGCGGCGGTTCGCCGCCGGCGGCGTCTCGACGCGGCTGCAGGGCGCCGTCGTGCCGCAGACGGACGTGCTGCTCGGCTCCGTCCGCGAGGCGTACGACCTCGCGGAGCGCCGCCGCGCCCGCCGGGCGCAGTCCCCGGACGACTGAACCTTCGCCGCGCGCCCGCGCCGCGCCGGTGCCATCGTGGCGCCATGCCTACCGCACCGAAGCCAGCCACGCCCACGATCGCCGCCCAGCAGCAGGCTCTGCTGGACAGCCTTCCCTTCTCCGACCGGCAGGACTTCGAGGACGCGACTCGCGGACTCGTCGCCCGTCGCTCGCCCAACGCGGTGACCAACGACGCGGGCGACGTCGTCTGGGACAACGACACGTACGCATTCCTCGAGGGCGACGCCCCGGACACCGTGAACCCCAGCCTGTGGCGGCAGTCGCAGCTCAACGCGGTCCAGGGCCTGTTCGAGGTGGCGCCCGGCATCTACCAGGTGCGCGGGATGGACCTGTCGAACACGTCGATCATCGAGGGCGACGAGGGCGTCATCATCATCGACACCCTGCTCACGAAGGAGACCGGCGCGGCCGCGCTCGCGCTGTACCGCGAGCACCGCGGCGACCGCCCCGTCAAGGCGATCATCTACACGCACTCGCACGCCGACCACTTCGGCGGGACCAAGGGGTTCGTGTCCCAGGAGGACGTCGACTCCGGCAGGGTACGGATCTACGCGCCCGAGGGCTTCGTGGAGCACGCAGTCTCGGAGAACGTGTACGCGGGCGTGGCGATGAACCGTCGTGCGGCCTACATGTACGGGGCCGCGCTCGCCCGTGGGGCCCAGGGCGGTGTCGGTGCCGGGCTCGGCCAGACGATCTCCACGGGCGAGGTCACCTTCATGCCCCCGACGGACACCGTCTCGACGACGGGCCACGAGGAGGTCATCGACGGCGTCCGCTTCGTCTTCCAGATGGCGCCCGGTACCGAGGCGCCGTCCGAGATGCTCATCTACCTGCCCGACCACCAGGCGCTGTGCGCGGCGGAGGACGCCACGCACACGCTCCACAACCTGCTGACCCTGCGCGGCGCCGTCGTGCGTGACCCGCACGCGTGGTCGCGGTACCTCACGGAGTCGATCGACCTCTTCGGCGACGTCGAGGTCGTCTTCGCGTCCCACCACTGGCCGACGTGGGGACACGACCGGGTCGTGAAGTACCTGCAGGACCAGCGGGACATCTACGCCTACCTGCACGACCAGACCCTGCGCCTGCTCAACAAGGGCCTCACCGGCCCGGAGATCGCCGAGGAGATCCAGCTGCCGCCCGCGCTGGAGAACGCGTGGAACGCCCGGGGCTACTACGGCTCGGTGAGCCACAACGTCAAGGCGATCTACCAGCGCTACCTCGGCTGGTTCGACGGCAACCCCGCCCACCTGTGGGAGCACACCCCCGTCGAGCGCGCCAAGCGGTACGCGAAGCTCGCCGGCGGCGTCGACGCGCTCGTCTCGAACGCGCGCGAGGCGTTCGACGCGGGCGACTACCGGTGGGCCGCGGAGGCCGCGAACCACGCCGTCTTCGCGGAGCCCGACCACGCCGCCGCGCGCGTGCTGCTCGCCGACACCTACGAGCAGCTCGGGTACGGCTCGGAGAACGGCACCTGGCGCGACTTCTACCTGTCCGGCGCCACCGAGCTGCGCGACGGCCAGTTCGGCACCCCGACCGAGACCAACGCGCCCGACGTCATCGCCAACCTGTCCCCCGAGATGCTCTTCGACGCCATCGCCATCCAGGTGAACGGCCCGCGGGCGTGGGACGAGAACCTGTCGATCGACGTGGTCGTCACCGACACCGACCAGCGCTACCGGGTGCGCCTGGCCAACGGCGTCCTCACCTACAGCGCCGCCGCCCAGCAGGGGGACGCCGACGCGACCATCACCGCCCGCCGCGCCTCCCTGCCCGTGCTCGCCGCCGGCGACCCCACCGCGCTCGCGGCCGCGGGCATCGAGATCTCGGGCGACGCCTCGGCCCTCGGTCGGCTGACCGCCGTCCTCGATCCGGGCGACAAGAACTTCTCGATCGTCACTCCCTGACGTTCCCCACGAGGGGGCGGGCGGGGAGCACCCGGTCGACGGCGACGATGAGCAGCCCGAGGACGTAGAAGGCGCCGCCGTACAGCACCAGGTTGAGCCCCAGCCCGCCCCACCCGAGGGCGTCCAGGTCGATGAACCCGTACGGGTACGCGCTGCCCGGGCTGAGCTGCCCGCGCAGCAGGACGGCGCCGAAGTAGAGCACGGGAAAGAGCATCCACAGGCCCGCGTCGCGCAGGCGGGCGCGGCGGTGCGGGTCAAGCAGCAGGAAGTCGACCACGACGGCGAGCGGCAGCGCGCGGTGCTCCACCTGGCCGTCGGTGAGCCCGAGGAACACGGCCGGGGCGTCCGGGGACTCCGGCTCGAGGACCAGCCACGCGACCAGCCCGGTGATCGCCGCGGCGAGGGTCACCAGGCCCTTCGCCCAGACCGGCGGCGGCTCCCGGCGCAGGAACGTCGTGACCGCGGCCCAGCCGAACACCGCCACCGCCAGGAGGCTGGTGAGGTTGGTGAAGTAGACGAACCCCTCGATGTCGCCGTCGCGCCAGATGGCGCGCGTGCCGACGAGACCGAGCGCGACGACGAAGAGCCGGAACAGGCCGGCGAGCAGGAACATGGCGGTAGTGAAGCAGACGGCGCGCGCCCGCAGGCCGTCGGAACAGGTCGTCAGAAGACGACGACGGCGACCAGCCCGGCGAGGCCGAGCAACGCCGTGCCCGCGCACATCAGCGCGATCCGCCGGCCGTGCCGCAGGCGGGGCCGGTCGGTGTCGAGGTGCCGCTGCGTGTGCCCGGCGTGCCGCTTGGCGAACCACCACAGCGGGGGCGTGAGCACCAGCGCGACGGCCGCGGTGAGGAGGAACGACGTCGCGCCGTCCACGCCCGGCAGCGTCTGCCAGGCCACGGCGCACGCCGCCGTGAACGACAGCAGCGTGCGGCGCCAGGCCAGCGCGGTGCGCTCGGCCTGCAGGCCGCGGTCGCGCTCGGGCCCGACGAGCGGCGGGGGGCGGTCGGTGCTCATGTCGTCCGCCGGGTCAGTGCAGCAGCAGGGCGAGCAGCACGAGGATGCCCACGACGGTGATGGTCACGACCAGCACGAACCCGGTGATCGCTCCCGGCAGCGGACCGTGCTCACGCATGGCGCGCTCCGAGCGGGCCCACTCGACCGCCGCAGCGACGGGCACGACGGCGCCCGCCACGAGCAGCACGATCGCTGAGGTGAGGCGCAGGTGCGGCTCCATGGGCAGGTCCAGCGCCTCGAGCGCCGTCCCGCCCGCGATGAGCCCCAGGGCCGTGCGGAGCCACGCGAGGATGGTGCGCTCGTTGGCCAGCGAGAACCGCGGGTCGGGCTCCGTGCCTCTCTCGTACACCCACCGGGGGAAGCGTTCGCGGCTCACGAGGCCCGAGCCTAGCCAGCGCGGGCCCGTCGGGCGCGGGCGGGCGACGTCGGTGGCCGTCGCTAGCGTCGGCCCATGGCCTCCCCCGCGACCGACGCCCGCGCCGCCTTCCTCGCCCTGCACCGCCCCGGCGACCCGCTGCTGCTGCCGAACGCATGGGACGCCGGGTCCGCGCGGATCCTCGCCGCCCTCGGCTTCGCCGCCGTCGCGACGACCAGCAGCGGGTTCGCCGCGACGCTCGGCCGGCCCGACGGCGCCGTCAGCCGGGACGAGGCGCTCGCGCACGCCGCCGCGCTCGCGGCCGCCGTCGACGTCCCCGTGAGCGCGGACCTGGAGAACGGGTTCGCCGACTCCCCCGCCGACGTCGCCCGTACCGTCGCGGACGCCCGCGCCGCCGGCGTGGCCGGGGGCTCCGTCGAGGACGCGACCGGCCGCGACGACGAGCCGGTGTACGACCGGACCCTCGCCGTCGAGCGCGTCGCCGCCGCCGCGGAGGCCGCCGGCGACATGGTGCTCACCGCCCGCTGCGAGAACCACCTGTTCGGCCGCGACGACCTCGCCGACACGATCGCGCGGCTCCAGGCCTACCAGGAGGCCGGCGCCGACGTGCTGTACGCGCCGGGGCTGCGCGACGCCGCCGCGCTGGCGACGGTCTGCCGCGAGGTCGACCGGCCCGTCAACGCCCTGCTCGTCGCGGGCGGGCCCACGCCCGCCGAGCTGGCCGAGGCCGGCGTCGCGCGCATCTCCGTCGGCGGCACGTTCGCGTGGAACGCCCTGTCGGGGCTGGTCACCGCGGCGCAGGAGCTGCTCGCCGGCGACGTCGGGTTCCTCGACCGCACCGGGCCCGCGCGCGACGTGATGGGCCGGGCGTTCCGCGCCTGACGGCTCATGCGGACGCCGGCACCACGGCGGTGTGGACGCAGCGCCAGGCTGCGCCGCGCCGCACGAACGTGTCCACCGACCATTCCTCGTCGCGGAACGGCGTCCCCCGCCAGGTGCCCGCCGAGACCCCGCGGGCCAGCGCGACGGCGACGTCGCCGTGCACGCGCACCGACACCAGCTCGGCCGACAGCTCGGTGTGCACCAGCTCCCCCGAGGCCACGAGGTCGAGGAAGCCGGCACGCTCCTGCACCCCGCCGTCCGCGCCGACGAGGGTCCAGCCCGGGTCGACGAACCCGTCGATCGCCGCCGCGTCGTTGGCCACGATCGCCGCACCCCAGTCGCGCAGCAGCGCGGCGAACCCGCGCGCCTCCGTGCCGCCGTGCTCGTCCCCGCCCATCCGTGCCCTCCTCGTCGTCGGGCCCACCACCTGATCTTCGGTCAGGGCACGAGACGCTGGCTGATCACCGACTCGTCGGGTCCGTGCTGCACGCGCGCGAGCGCACCGTTCACCAGGGCGAGGTACGGCGGCACGTGCCCGCACTCGACGTCCGCGAGGAGCGGGATCCCGAGGTCGCCGAGCGCGTCGCGGACGGCGTCGTGCTGGCGGAGCCCGTCGGAGTCCGGGGCGTGCGTGCGGCTCACCAGCACCGCCCGCGCGGCGTCGAACCAGCCCGCGTGGCGCAGCGCCCACAGGGCCCGACCGACCTCGAAGGCGTCCCACTCCAGGACGTCGAGGTAGACGACCAGGCCCTCGGGCGCGTGCTCGGCGGCGAACCGGCACACGTCGCCGTACGGCGTGCCCGCGAGGAGCGAGACCGTCTCCAGGCACCCGCCGATCAGGCGGCCCTGGATGTCGACGGGCGCCTCCGCGTGCTCGCCGTCGAGCCGCAGCCAGGGGCCCTCCGCGTCCAGGCTCCAGGTGCTGGCCTCGGGGTGCCGCTCCCAGTCGTCCCAGCCGGACGAGCGGTGGCGCCGCGGCGAGCGCTGGGTCAGCTCCTGGCCCTGCTGCGCCGCCGAGGCGACCTCCCACCAGCCGAGCAGACCGTCGGGCACGTCGTAGGGGGTGTCCATGAGGTTCTGCCCGTGCAGCGTCGCGAGGCCGGTGCGCAGCGTGAGCGGCAGCAGCAGGGTGGACGTGTCCGAGTAGCCGACCAGCCACGTCGGGTCGGCGGCCAGCGCGTCCCAGTCGAGGCGGCCCAGCAGGTCGGTCGCCAGCTCCCCGCCCCACGGCGGCACGACCGCGCGCACCGCCGGGTCCGTGAGCATCGCCGTGAGCTCGGCCGCGCGCAGGTCGGCGGGGCCGCTGACCACGCCCGCGCCTGTCGGGGTCTCGCCCAGCCGCACGTCGTAGCCCTTCGCCCGCACCACGTCGGCCGCGTGGAGCAGCCGCCGCTGGAGCGGCGGCTCGACGCCCGCCGACGGCGCGGTGACGCCGATCGTGTCGCCTGGCCGGAGGGGGCGTGGGTAGCGGATCGTCATGGCGGGACTCTGCCCGACGCACGGGCCCACGGCAACGCGTTTCCGACCGTCGACGGGTTGTCCACAGGCGCGCATCGGCCCTGGTGGTGGGCGCGCGCAGGCGCTAGGATCGAACACGTGTTCGAGCACCCGCTCGGCAGCCCTCGACGGTGAGGAGGTGACACGGCCATGGCCGCTGCGACGCTCGAGGTCGCGCTCGACGACGACCTGCCGGTCGTCACCACGCCGTGGGACGACGCGCTCTCCCCCGTCGGCCCGACGACGGTGCACGACGTCTCGGCCGCGCTCGACGACCTGGAGCGGCTCCAGTCCCGCATCAACGCACTGGAGGGTGAGAAGCTCCTGGCCCTCGAGCGGGCCCGACGCGCAGCCATACGGTGCGAGCCCGACCTGCTGGCGGGCGAGCAGCTGCGGGTGCTGAACGCCGGCACCTCCCGGCAGCACGAGCTGGCCCGGCGCGCGTTCGTCGCAGACGTCGCGACCACGGTGCACGTGTCGGAAAGGCAGGCCGACCACCTCCTCGAGACGGCACGGACCTTGACCTCGTCGGGCTCCGCCACGCTCGCCGAGCTCTGCCACGGCCGGATCGGGGCCCGCCTCGCGACGGCGATGGCCGACGTGCTCGCCGACCTCCCGGACGCCCAGGCCAGGGCCGCGGTGCAGGCCGAGACGCTCCCCCGGGCCGCGACGGCGACGCCGGCCCAGTTCCGGTCCTTCCTCCGCCGCGCCCGCGACCGTGCCCACCCGGAACCCTTCACCCTCCGGCACGACAGGGCCGCGCGGCGACGGGCGGTGTTCGTCGACCCCGCCGCCGACGGCATGGCCTGGCTCAGCGCCCACCTGCCCGCGACCACCGCCCACGCCGCGCTCGACCGGCTGACCACCGCCGCCCGCACCGCCCGCGAGGCGGGGGACGCGCGCACGCTGTCCCAGCTCCGGGCCGACGCGTGCGCCGCTCTCCTGCTCGCCGGCGTCGAGCCCTCCTCCGACGTCCGCCCCGCCGCCGGTTCCGGCTCCGCGGCACGCTCCGTCCCCGGCGCCTCCGACCCCGGCGAAGCGGGGCCCGGCGCGGGCGAGTCGGCGGCAGGCCTGGTCCCGGACCTCGCCGACCATGCCCGCCGCATCGTCCCGCGCGTGCAGATCACCGTGCCGGTGATGGCGCTGCTCGGACGTTCCGACGACGCGGCCGAGCTGACCGGCCACGGCGCGATCGACCCCGGAGTCGCGGCGTTCCTCACGGCCGGGGCGCCGTCGCTGCGCCGGCTGCTGGTGGACCCGCTGTCCGGCGAGCTGCTGTCCACCGACCCCGGCACGTACACCGTGCCCGCGGCGCTGCGCACCTACCTCGAGGCCCGCGACGGCACCTGCCGCTTCCCCGGCTGCACCCGCCCGGCGCCCCGCTGCGACGTCGACCACACCGTCGCGTGGGCCGACGGCGGACGCACGACGGCGGACAACCTGGCCCACGTGTGCCGGCGCCATCACGTGCTGAAGCACGAGACGCGGTGGCAGGCGCGGCAGGAGCCCGACGGCACGCTCGTCTGGACGTCGCCCACCGGCCGGGTGTCCCGCGACCCCGTCGCCGACCCGGTCGACCTCACCGGTCGGGAGCTCGTCCCACCAGACCCTGTGGACACGGCGCCCGACCCAGAAGACCCGCCTTTCTGAACCGCACGGCGCGTCTGAACCGCACGGCGCGCACCCGTCGCCGACGAGGCGGTCGAGCTCCCGAGCCCGTCAGGAGGTCAGAGCATCCCGCGCTCGCGGGCGACGGCGGCAGCCTCGGTGCGCGACTGGGTGCCCAGCTTGGCGTTGATGTGCGCCAGGTGGGACTTGACGGTGGCGACGGACACGAAGAGCTCGCGCGCGATGGCGTCGTTGGACCGGCCGGCGGTGACGAGGCGCAGCACCTCGAGCTCGCGGGCGCTGAGGTTCTCGCCCGGCGAGCGCATGCGGCCGAGGAGCCGACGCTGCACGTCGGCGCCGAGGGTGACCTCGCCGGCCGCGGCGGACCGGATGGCACGGGCCAGCTCCTCGGTGGGCGCGTCCTTGAGTAGGTAGCCGGTGGCCCCGGCCTCGACGGCGGCGAGGATGTCGGCGTCGGTGCCGTAGGTGGTCACGACGAGCACCGGCGTCGCGTGCCGGTGCACCACCGTGCCGGTCGCCTCGGCGCCCCCGAGCCGCGGCCGCCCCCGGCCGGCGTCGCCGAACCGCAGGTCGAGCAGGACGACGTCGGCTCGGCCGCCGTCGTCGAGCCAGGCGAGGAGGCCCTCGGCGGTGCCGGCCTCGTGCACGACGCGCATGTCGGGCTGACCGTCCACCACGGCCCGCAGCCCGGCGCGCACCACGGGGTGGTCGTCGGCGAGCACGACGTCGATCATGGCTCCTCCACCGGCAGCGTGACCGCCAGGGCGGTGCCCGCCCCGGGCGAGGTCTCGAGCGCGACGGTGCCACCCAGCTCGTGCGCGCGCGACCGGACCGAGGGCAGCCCGAAGCCGCGCCCGGACACCCCCGCGGCGGCCGCGGCGGCCGCGGGGTCGAACCCCCGCCCGTCGTCGACGACGTCGAGGGTGACGGTGTCCCGCTCGTAGGTGAGCGTGAGCCGGGCCCGGGCGGCGCCCGAGTGCTGCACGACGTTGGCGAGGGCCGACTGGGCGACGCGCAGCAGCGCCGTCTCGACGGGGACGGGCAGGGGCCGGACGTCGCCGGCGGTGCGCACGGACACGTCCAGCGGCTGCCGCTCGGCCACGCGGCGCAGCGCGGCGACGAGGGTGGTGCGGTCGAGGTCGGGCGGCGTGAGGTCCTGCACGACGCAGCGTGCTTCGGCGAGGCTGTCGCGGGCGGCGCCGCGCGCCTGGCCGACGAGGTCGTGGGCCCTCGCGTCGTCGGTGCCGACGGCGTCGTCGGCGGCCCGCAGCAGCAGCTCGATGGCGGACAGCGACTGGGCCAGGGTGTCGTGGATGTCGCGGGCCAGGCGGGCCCGCTCGTCGGTGACGGCCCGCTCCCGCTCGGCCTGGGCGAGGTGCTGGCGCACCTGGGTGAGTTCGTCGACCGTCCGCTGCCGCGTCTGGGACTCGCGGACGAAGGCCTCGATCCCCAGCACGACCCCCACGGCGACGGCGCCGCCGAGCACGGGCCCGAGCACAAAGCCGGTCCAGGGGTCGTCGGCGTCGGCCTGGACGAGCAGCCCCTCGGCGACGGCGAGCGCCGTCGTCACGACCACCGCGACGACGCCGCGGTGCGGCCCGAGCACGTGCATCTGCAGCAGCATCAGCGGGAACGCGAGCCACAGCGCCGCGGGCGAGAGCCACAGCAGCACCACCCACGGGATCACGAGGGCCGCGATCCACGCGGCGTCGGGCCACCAGGCCCCGCGCGGGGTGTCGACGGCCCGGTCGTGCACCCGCACCGCCCGGCGACCGGCGACGTACACGGCGACGAGCACGGCCGCGACGGCGGCCGACGCCCACGCCCGGCCCGGCGGGGCCTGCACGACGGCGACCACGGCGAGCGCCGCGAGCAGGACGTCGAGCCCCAGGATCAGGGCGCGCGTCGCCGACGGCTGAGGGTGGCGGATCACCCCGTCCACGGTAGCCGCGCGGGTCGCCGCCGCATCGTCCGAAAGGTGGAACGGCCGGGCCACCCTTCGGCGCCGCAGGATCCGCCCGGGTCCCGATGATCGCGGGCGCCCCGACGCGGAGGCTGGAAGCAGTCCGGAACACCCGTCCTGTGGAGGTCATCCCCGTGTTCGTCGCCCTGCGCGACCTGCGCCACGCGCGCGGCCGCTTCGTCCTCATGTCCGTGGTGATCGTGCTGATCACCTTCCTCGTCACGTTCCTCGCGTCCCTGACGGCGGGCCTGGCCCGCGAGTCGACGTCGGCGGTCACCGACCTGCCCGCCGACCACCTCGCGTTCTCCATGCCCGCCGCCGGCGACGCGCCGGAGTTCACGGCGTCGCGCGTGACGAGCGACCAGTGGGAGGGCTGGGCCGACGCGCCGAGCGTGGAGTCCGCCGAGCCGCTGGGCCTGGCGACGACGCGCGCCGCGTCGGACAGCACGACGGCGTCCGTCACCGCGCTGGGTGTGGCCGACGGCTCGGGCCTCGTGCCGGGCGGGCAGGACGTCGAGCCGGGCACGGTCGTGCTCACCCCGGGCGCGGCGGACGCCCTCGGCGCGAGCCCGGGCGACACGGTCACCCTGGGCGGCGTCGAGCTCACGGTCGCGGCCACGGTCGACGCCGACCAGTCGTTCTCGCACACCCCCGTCGTGTGGACGACGCTCGACGACTGGCAGGCGGTCGGCGCGCGCGGGGCGACCGGCGGCGAGGACGTCGCGACCGTCGTCGCGCTCACGACGACCGACGAGGCGGTCGACGCCGCCCTTGCCGACACCGACGCCGCGCTCGGCACGACGACGGTCACGACGTCGGACGCCCGCTCGGCGGTGGCATCGTTCGCCGGCGAGAACACGTCGCTGTCCACGATGCAGGCGTTCCTGCTGGTCATCTCCGCGCTGGTGGTGGGCGCGTTCTTCACCGTGTGGACCATCGGCCGGTCCGGGGACGTCGCGGTGCTCAAGGCGCTGGGCGCTTCGACCCGCTACCTGCTGCGCGATGCCCTCGGCCAGGCCGCGGTGCTGCTGGTCGGCGGCGTCGCGGTGGGCACCGGGCTCACGGTCGCCGGCGCCTCGCTGCTGCCCGACGTCGTCCCGGTGGTCGTGACGACGTCGACGACGCTCGTGCCCGCCGCGGCTCTCGTGCTGCTCGGGCTGGCGGGCGCCGCCGTCTCGATCGCCCGCATCACCCGCATCGACCCGCACGCCGCGCTCGCGGCGCGCTGACCTGCTGACAACCGGGAGGACCCCGATGGACCTGCACCTCGACCACGTCACCCTCGTCTACCCCGACGGCGACGGCACGCTCACCGCCGTCGACGACGTCGACCTCGCCGTCCCCGCCGGCACCACGACCGCGCTGCTCGGACCGTCGGGCGCGGGCAAGTCCAGCCTGCTCGCCGTCGCGGCCGGGCTGACGAACCCCACCCGCGGCGAGGTCCGGGTCGGCGACGACGTCGTCTTCACGCCCACGACGACGGTCGCCGCCGCGACCCGCGCGCGCCTGGACCGCATCGGCATGGTGTTCCAGTCGCCGCAGCTGCTGGGCTCGCTCACCGCGCTGGAGCAGCTGGAGCTGCACGCGCACCTGCGCGGTCGGCGCCCGTCGAGCGTCCGCGCCCGGGCGATGGGGCTGCTGGACGCCGTCGGCGTCGCCGACCACGCCGGCAAGCGGCCCGCGCAGCTGTCCGGCGGGCAGCGGCAGCGCGTCGCCATCGCGCGCGCCCTGGTCGGGCGGCCGGAGGTGCTGCTGGTCGACGAGCCGACGTCGGCCCTCGACCACGAGCGCGGTACCCGGGTGGTCGAGCTGATCACGGGCCTCGCCCGCGAGTCCGGCGCCGCCACGCTGCTGGTGTCGCACGACCCGTCCACGCTGGCCGGCGTCGACGCGACGGTGCGGATGCGCGACGCCCGGCTCGAGCGGGTCCCCGAGCTCGCCTAGCAGCTCGGGCAGGGCTCCTGCACGCGCCGCGGGCGGCGCGCGAGGCGGGCGGCGTCGAGGGCCTCGGCGACCCGCTCGCCCCACGTCGCGCGCCGGAGCCGCACGCGGAACGTGCTCGCGGCGGCGACGTCGGACGTCACGGCGGCGACCTTCTCCGGCGCGCACCGCCCGTACCTGGCGAGGTACGCGTCGTCGAGCAGCGCGTGCAGCTCCGGCGCCACCTCCGCGAGAACCACCGGCTGGCGGGTGCCGTCGACCTGGAGGTGCGCCCGCCCGCCGCCGGCGCGCCGCGCGACCTCGGGCGCGGAGCGCACGTACAGGTCGTGGCCCAGCCGGACCATCCAGCCGCGCCACGGCCGGGGTTCGCGCGCCATGACCACCTGCACGGCGGTCGCGGCCTCGAGGGCCTCGAGGACGTCGAGCTCGTGGAGGAAGGCGGTCGCGCGCGTCAGGAGGGTCACGACGGGTCGAACAGTGACCTGGGCCACCGGTATTCCGGCGGGGCGCTGCCGTCGTCGGTCACCAGTCCAGCGCGTCGCGCGAGATCGGGCAGGTCATGCAGTGCCCGCCGCCGCGCCCGCGGCCGAGCTCCGCCCCCACGATGGTGATGACCTCGACGCCGGCGCGGCGCAGCGCGGCGTTGGTCAGGGTGTTGCGGTCGTAGGTGAAGACGACGCCGGGCTCGAGGGCGACGGCGTTGTTCCCGGAGTCCCACTGCTGCCGCTCGGAGGCGTACACGTCGCCCGCCGTCTCGACCACGCGCAGCTTCGGCAGCCCGAGGGACCGGGCGACGACGTCGACGAACGGGGTGTCGCCCTCGTCGGTGACCTCGACGCCGGGCGCCGCGTCCGAGGGCCGGAGAGTGAACGCGTGGATGCCGTCGACGATCGTCGGGTGCACGGTGACCAGGTCGCGGTCGGCGAACGTGAACACGGTGTCCAGGTGCATCGCCGCGCGCAGCCGCGGCATCCCCGCGACGACGACCCGCTCGACGTCGCCGCCCTCGAACAGCGCCTTCGCGAACTGGGTGATGCCCTGCCGCGACGTCCGCTCGCTCATGCCCACGAGCACGGTGCCGTTGCCGACCGGCATGACGTCGCCGCCCTCGATCGTGGCCTGCGCCCAGTCCTGCTCCGGGTCGCCCCACCACACCCGCGAGCCCACGTACTCCGGGTGGAAGGAGTAGATCGCCTTCATCAGCAGCGTCTCGTCCTTGCGGGCCGGCCAGTACAGCGGGTTGAGCGTGAGACCGCCGTAGATCCAGCAGGTCGTGTCGCGCGTGTACAGCGTGTTGGGCAGCGGCGGCAGCAGGTACTCGGGCGTACCGGTGGACTCGCGGGCCAGGTTCACGTAGTCGCTGCGGAAGTCGGCGGGCAGGTCGTGCGTCGAGAGCCCGCCGATGAGGAAGCGCGACAGCTCGCGGTCGGTCTGCGACTCGAGATAGGCCCGCGTGCCCTCCACGAGGCCGAGCCCCACCTGGTTCGGCACCACCTTGCGGTCCAGCAGCCAGTCCCGCGCCTGCGGGATCGCCATCGTCTGCGCCAGCAGGTCGTGCAGCTCGACGACCTCGACGCCCCGGTTGGTGAGCTTGTTGACGAAGTCCAGGTGGTCGCGCTGCGCCGACTCCACCCACATGACGTCGTCGAACAGGAGGTCGTCGGAGTTCGTGGGGGTGAGCCGCTCGTGGGCGAGCCCGGGCGAGCAGACCAGCACCTTGCGCAGCCGGCCGACCTCCGAGTGGACGCCGTGGGCCGGGGCGGCGGGATGCGCGGACGGTGCGGTGGTCATGAGGAGAACCTTTCGGTCGGACGACGGACGGTGAGGTCGGTGGCGGTCAGATCGAGATCCAGCCGGCGACGAGGCCGATCACCGCGAGGACGGCGATCGCGACCACGACGACGAACAGCACCAGCTCGGCGGGGGTGAAGGCCCTGCGCCCCTGCTCGCGCCGCGTCATGACGAACAGGATCGTCGCGGGCGCGTAGAAGAGGAACGAGACCAGCACGAGGCTCAGGCCGGCCGCGAAGACGAGGAAGGCCGTGTAGACGGTCGCCAGGACCGTGATCACGAGGTCGCCGCGCAGGGTCGACGGCGGCGCGCCGTCGTAGGTCTCGCGCGTGGCGCGCAGCTTCACCGCGTAGAGCGCGGCGAGCAGGAACGGGATGAGCGTCATGACGGCGGTCATGTCGAGCGCGAAGTCGAACGCGTCCTCGGAGAAGTACGTGAGGATCAGCACGACCTGCGACAGGGAGGTGCTCAGCAGCAGCGCGTTGACGGGCACGTCGCGGTCGGTCGACCGGGTGAGGAAGCGCGGCATGTCGCGGTCCTTGGCGGCCACGAACAGCACCTCGGCCGCCATCAGCGTCCACGCCAGGTACGCCCCCAGCACGGAGATGATGAGGCCGACGCCGACGAAGACGCTGCCCCACTCGCCGACGGCCGCCTCGAGCACGCCCGCCATCGACGGCTGCCGCAGCTCGGCGATCTCGCCCATCGGCATGATGCCGTAGGACACGATCGTCACCGACGCGAAGATGGCGAACACGCTGACGAAGCCGAGGATCGTGGCCCGGCCGACGTCCTCGCGCCGGCGCGCGTGGCGGGAGTAGACGCTCGCGCCCTCGACGCCGAGGAACACGAAGACCGTCACCAGCATGGTGCCGCGCACCTGGTCGAACAGGGAGCCCGCGTAGTCGGCGCCGCCCCAGTTCTCCGCGAACGCGCTGGGGTCGAAGACGAACAGCGCCAGCAGGACGAAGACGATGATGGGGATGATCTTGGCGACGGTGACGATCCGGTTGATCGCCGTCGCCTCCTTGATGCCGCGCCGCACCAGCAGGAAGAACAGCCACAGGCCGACGGTGGACAGCGCGAGCGCCAGCACCGTGTCCCCGGCGCCGAGGGCGGGGATCCACTGCCCCAGCGTCGACATGATGAGCACCCAGTACGTGACGTTCCCGACGCACGCGCTGGCCCAGTAGCCGGCGGCCGCGAAGAAGCCCGTGTACTCGCCGAAGCCCGCCTTCGCATAGGCGTAGACCCCGGCGTCGAGGTCGGGCTTGCGCATCGCGAGCCGCTGGAAGACGAACGCGAGCATCAGCATGCCCGCACCGGCCACGACCCAGGCGATGAGGGCGCCCATGACGCCCGTCTCCTGCGCGAACCGGCGCGGCAGCGAGAACACCCCCGCCCCGACCATGGACCCGACGACCATCGCCGTGAGGGTCAGCAGCGACACCTTCGTCGTCGTGCCGGGCCCCGACGTCGTGTCCTGGTGCGCCATCTGTCGTGTCCTCCTGGGGTGGGACCTACCGGGTGCTGCGGCCGATCGTTCCACCGTCGCGCCTGGTCCGCGCGTCGGCCGCGCGTTCGGCACTGCGTTCGGCACGGCGGTCGACCCTGCTCGCGACGGCGTCCAGGAGGTCGCCGGCGGGGATGCGCAGGGTGCGCGTCCAGGCGGGCAGGACGCCGGCCCGGGCGGCCCCGAGGACGGCGCCCGCGACGGCGAGCCCGAGCAGGATCGGCCACGCCGCGCCCCACGCCGTCACGGCGTCGAGACCGGGCACCTTCTCGGGCGACAGCCAGAGCCACGCCAGGGCCCAGGTGCCGATCGTGCCGCCGACGGCGAGCACCGCCCACGACCACAGCCCGGCGTCGGGCGCGGCCGGGCCGGGATGCCCCGACGCCCGCAGCAGCACGAACGCGCGGACGAGCAGCAGGGTCGAGACGGTCGCGACGAAAGGGAGCACCGCCGTGACGTCGACGAGGAACGGCGCCTCCCCGACGGCCCGCTTGGCGGCGTACTTGGCCACGGCGCCGCTGCCGAGCGGTGCGCCCGTGATCGCGAGCGCGAGCACCAGCGCCCCGCCCGCGACGACGGCGCGCGCCCGCCCGGCGCCGTACCGCTCCCAGACCTCCACCGCCATGATCAGGCCGCCCTTGGCCATGCCGTGATGCACCGCGTAGACGACGGCGGTGAGCAGGCACGCCTCCGCCAGGTCGGGGGCCCCGAGCGCGACGCCGACGACCAGGGCGAGGAACCCCATCTGGCCCACGGTGCTGTACGCGAGGGAGACCTCCGGGTCGTCGGTGAGGACGCCCGGCACGAGGACGCCGAACGCCCCGACGAGCGCCACCACGACCAGCACGGTGCCCCAGCCCGGCAGCGCCTCGTGACCCAGCGGCAGGAACCGGAGCCAGCCCACCAGCCCGACCTTGACCACGGTGCCGCTCAGCACGGCGCCGACCGGCACCGACGCCGCCGCCTCGTCGATCGGCAGCCACCCGTGCAGGGGGAAGGTGGCCGCCTTGATGCCGAACCCCAGCAGGAGCAGCCCGACGATCACCCCGCCCGTGGGAGCCGCCGCGACCGCCGGCGGGGTGTCGGCCAGGCGGAGCCCGCCGGCCGCGACCACGAGCACCACGGCGACCGCGAGGACGACGTCGCTCGCCACCGCCAGGACCAGGTAGAGGCGCGCGGCACGGCGCGCCCTCGGAGTGCGGGGGTGCAGGATCAGCCGGTGCGCGGCGACCGTCGTCGCGACGCACCCGGCGAGGAACGTCACGGCGTCGGCAGCGACCAGCACCGTCGCGGTGCCGACGAACGCGACGAGCAGCAGCCCGCTGCGCGACGCCGTCCGCGCGTCGGCCGACCGCGCGGTGAGGGCGAGCGCCGCGGCGTACAGCACCCCGACGAAGAGGAGCAGCGGCCGCCCCACCAGGTCCAGCTGCAGCGCCACGCCGCGGACCGGGCCGAGCAGGTCCACCACCACGACCGGCGCGAGGGCGAGCGGCGCCGCGCGGACCAGTCCGTCCGTGGCGCGGGTCAGCAGCGCCGCGGCCACCACCGCGGGCACCGCGAGCGCGACGAGCAGGAGCCAGGTCATGTGCGCCTATCCGTGGGCGAGCACCTCGAGGGCCACGACCGCCAGCCCGAGCACCACCTCGGCCAGCAGGAGCAGCCACTTCTGCCAGGTGGGGATCGCCGCGCGCCGCACCCCCACGTACCCGATCAGGCCGAGGCTCGCGACGAGCGCGTAGGTCGAGGCGGTGAGCGCGCCCGCCGTCGTCCACACCCCGGCGGCGGCCAGCCACAGGAACACGAGCGGCAGCACGACGACGCCGCCGGCGCTGGAGACCACGCCCACCATGTGGCGCCCCTCGGCGCGCGACGGGAGGTGGCTGTGCGCGACGACGTGCGACACGAGGTCGGCGAGGAAGACGGCCAGCAGCGTGCCGCCGACGGTGATGACCAGCGTGGTCGCCGCACGGCCGGGCGTCAGGCCCTCGACGTGGCCCCGCAGCGCCAGCACGACGGCCAGCGCCGCGAACGTGACGTACACGCGCTCCTTGAGCCGGTCTGCGCGCTGGTCCGGCGTGAGCTGGTCGCGACGACGCCGCCGGCGCTCGCGTTCGAGCTGATGACTCATACGCGCACGGTAGGCCCCACGGTCACGCACGGACGCGCGCGGCGCGGGCCCTGCCCACCGCCTTCACCACCTCGACGAGCAGGAAGACGACGAGCGCCAGCCCCGCCGTCTTGCCCCATTCCTCGAGGCCGATGGGGGCGGCGTCGAACCAGTCGTGCATGAACGGCGCGTACACGAACACGCACTGCAGGGCGATCAGCGCGACGGCGGAGAGCCAGACGACGCGGTTGCCGCGCAGCACGTCCACGGTGAGGCTCGACCGGTCGAGGAACCGGCAGTTGAACAGGTAGGCGAGCTGGCCGAGCGCCAGCATGGTCACCGCCGTGGTCTGAGCCTGGGCGAGCGGCGCGCCCTGCGCCCGCTCGGCGTAGAAGACGACCAGCGTGGCGCCTCCGATGAGCAACGACACGACGAGGATCCGCCGGACGAACGCGGCGTCGAGGATCGACGCCCGCGGGTCGCGCGGGGGCCGCGACATGACGTCGGGCTCCGCCTTCTCGTACGCGAGGCCGAGGGACAGCGTCACGGCCGTGATCATGTTGATCCACAGCACCTGCACCGGCGCGAGCGGCAGCACCAGGCCGAACAGCACGGCCACGAGGATGACCAGCGACTGCGCGCCGTTGGTCGGCAGCAGGAAGAGCACGGACTTGCGGATGTTGTCGTAGATCCGCCGCCCCTCCTCCACGGCCCGCTCGATGGTGGCGAAGTTGTCGTCGGCGAGCACCACCTCGGCCGCGTCCTTCGTGGCCTCCGTGCCCTTGATGCCCATCGCGACGCCGACGTCGGCCTGCGTGAGCGCGGGGGCGTCGTTGACGCCGTCGCCCGTCATCGCGACCACCTCGCCGTGCGCCTGCAGCGCCGACACGATGCGGATCTTGTGCTCCGGGCTGGTGCGGGCGTACACGTGCACGTCCTGCACGACGGCGCGCAGCTGTTCGGAGGACATCGCCTCCAGCTCGGCGCCGGTGAGCACGGCGGGCCCGGCGCCGTCGGGGCCGTCCCCGACGTGGACGATGCCCATCTCGCGGCCGATCGCCACCGCGGTGCCGGCGTGGTCGCCCGTGATCATCGTGACGGCGATGCCCGCGTCGCGGCACTGCGCGATGGCGTCGATCGCCTCGGGGCGGGGCGGGTCGACGATGCCGACCAGCCCGCACAGCTCGAGGCCGGTGAGGGAGTCGGCGAGCTCTCCGGACGGCTCCGCGGACGGGTCGACGCGCCGGCGGGCCGCCGCGAGCACCCGCAGGCCCCGGCCGCCGATCTCGTCGATCTGCGCCTCCCAGAACGCGCGGTCGATCGGCTCCGCGCCGCCGTCCGGGGCGGTCTGCGTGGTGCAGCGGTCCAGCACCCGGTCCGGCGCGCCCTTGACGTGCACGACCTCGCCGCCGTCGGGTGCCCGGTCGAGGGTGGCCATGTACTTGTTCTCGGACTCGAACGGCACCAGGTCCCGCCGCGACCAGCCCGCGGTGTCGAACCCGGCCTTCATGCCCAGGCTGCGCAGCGCGCCCTCCGTCGGCTCGCCCACCAGCCGCCAGTCCTCGCCCTGACCGCCGGGCTCCCCCGGCACCACGCGGGCGTCGTTGCACAGCATCATCGCGGCGACGACGGCGGCGGCGTCGGCCTCGGCGAGCAGCTCGGGGCGCGGCGGCAGCGGCGCGTACCCGGCACCCTCGACGTCGAGCGACCGGCCGGCGGTGCGCACCAGCCGCGCGGTCATCTCGTTCTTGGTGAGCGTGCCCGTCTTGTCCGAGCAGATCGTCGTGACGGAGCCGAGCGTCTCGACGGCGGGCAGCTTGCGCGTGATGGCGCGGCGGCGCGCCATCTGCTGCACGCCGAGCGCCAGGGTGATCGTCACCAGGGCGGGCAGGCCCTCGGGGACGGCGGCGACGGCGAAGCCGATGGACGCGGAGACCAGCTCCGGCACGGAGAAGTCGTGCACGACGCGGCCGATGATCACCATCACCACGGCCATGCCGAGGATGAGCACCGCCAGCAGCTTGCCGAACCGGTCGAGCTGCTTGGTCAGCGGCGTCTCCAGGCTCGTGACCTCGGAGATCATCGTCTGGATGCGGCCGATCTCGGTGCGCTCGCCGGTGGCCGTGACCACCCCGACGCCCTGCCCCGCGGCCACGAGCGTGCCGGAGAACAGCATGCTCGTGCGGTCGCCCACCCCGGCGTCGGCGGCCACGGCGTCGACCCGCTTGCTCGCCGCGACCGACTCCCCCGTGAGCGCCGACTCCTCGACCCGCAGGTTGGTGGCCTGCAGCAGCCGCACGTCGGCGGGCACCCGGTCGCCGGAGCGCACGCGCACCACGTCGCCGGGGACGACGTCGTCGGCGTCGATCCTGGCCCATGCCCCGTCGCGGCGGGCCTCCGCGTGCACGGACAGCATCTGGCGGATGCCGTTCAGCGCGCTCTCGGCGCGCCCCTCCTGGATGAAGCCGATCGCCGCGTTGACCACCGCGACCAGCAGGATCACGGTGAAGTCGACCCAGTCGCCGAGGATCGCCTTGAGCACCGCGGAGACCAGCAGGATGTAGATGAGCACGTCGTCGAAGTGCACGAGGACCCGCTTCCACAGCGGGTCCTTCTCCGGCGGCGGCAGCCGGTTGGGCCCGACCTCCGCGAGCCGTTCCGCCGCGCCGACGGCGGTCAGCCCGCCGTCGTCCGTGCGCAGCGCGGCGAGCACCTCGGCGGGCGGTCGTGACCAGGGGGTCCCGTCCGTGGCGACGTCCTGCGCAGATCCCATGCCGCCATTCGACCCCGGTTCGCCCCGTGCCGCGCGGCGGGTCACCGAGGGCTCCCTCCGCCGAACTCCTGCGCCCGCAGCCAGGCGAGGTGCGCGTGCACCAACGGCAGCACGGACGCGCCCTCGCCGCTGGCGGACGCGACGCGCTTCATCGAGCCCGCCCGCACGTCGCCGACGGCGAACACGCCGCGCAGCGTCGTCTCCAGGCTGGCGGGCGGGCGGCCGTCCACCCACTGCTCCTGCGGCACGTCGCGGCCGGTGAGGACGAAGCCGTGGTCGTCGCGGGCGACGGCGTCCGGCAGCCAGCCGCAGTCCGGCTCGGCGCCGAGCAGGCAGAACAGGCCGTCGGCGTGCGTCTTCGACCGCTCGCCCGTGTCCAGGTCCTCGGTGATCAGCCACTGCAGGCGGCCGTCCCCGCCGCCGTCGGCGACGGCCGTGCGCGCCCGGACGGCGACCGTCGGCGTCGCGGCGATCTCGCGGACCAGGTAGTCGGACATCGTCTCGGCGATGCTCGCTCGCCGTACGAGGATCGTCACCGAGCCGGCGAACTTCGCCAGGTGCACGGCGGCCTGGCCGGCGGAGTTCCCGCCGCCCACGACGACGACGTCCCGGTCCGTCATCTCGCGCGCCATCGAGCTCGCCGCGCCGTAGTGCACGCCCGCGCCGACGAGGTCGTCGACCCCCGGCACCCCGAGCCGGCGGTACGAGACGCCGGTCGCCAGCACCACCGTGCGCGCGCACAGCTGCGCGCCGTCGACGTGCACGTGGTGGTGCTCCGGCTCGTCGGCCGGGCCGGGCTCGATCCGCGCCACCGGGCGGCCCGTGTAGAAGCGGGCGCCGAACCGCCCGGCCTGCACGCGAGAGCGCTGCGCCAGCCGCATCCCCGAGATACCGCGCGGGAAGCCGAGGTAGTTGCGGATCATCGAGCTCGACCCGGCCTGGCCGCCGATGGCCTCGCGTTCCAGCACCACCGTGGCCAGCCCTTCGGACGCCGCGTACACCGCGGCCGCCAGCCCGGCCGGCCCCGCCCCGACCACGGCGACGTCCGCGATCTCGCCCGGCGGGATCGAGTCGTAGCCGCCGTACATCGCCTCCGCGACGGCGGACGGCGTCGCGCCCGAGAGCACGCGGCCGTTGAACGCGCGCACCACCGGGAGGCCCGCGCCGGCGCCCGCCTCGGTGAGGATCTCGCGCGCCGCGGCGTCGTCGGGGGCGAGCACGCGGTTCGGGACGCCGAGCCGCTCGAGCAGGTCGCGGACGGCGGCCGCGTCGCGGTCGCCCGGCTGCGCGACGATCTCCGTGGA
This sequence comes from Isoptericola sp. NPDC057391, assembly GCF_042668085.1. Classification (NCBI taxonomy): domain Bacteria; kingdom Bacillati; phylum Actinomycetota; class Actinomycetes; order Micrococcales; family Promicromonosporaceae; genus Isoptericola; species Isoptericola sp. NPDC057391. Next base: position 31,014 of record NZ_JBHVBO010000014.1, read on the forward strand.
CGTCACCGTGGGCCGGGCCACCGACCAGCCCCACTCCGAGAGCAGCTCGACCAGCGCCGTGTGGAACTCCTCGTCGCGCGCGCCGCGCGGGATGCCGACGAACGTGTCCATGTCGCGGCGCAGCAGCGCAGCCCGCATCTCGTCCAGCGCGTCGGCGTACTCGTCGCCCGAGATCAGCGCGACCCGCCGGGCCGTCGACACGACCGCCGGCACCTGGTGCAGCAGCTCGACGCCCGCCGCGTCCGGCAGCCGCCGCTCTGCCGCGATCATCGCCACCGGCTCCCGCGCGGCCACCAGGTCGCGCAGCCGGTCCAGCGCCGCGTCGGCGGTGCGCACGAGCTCGACGCGGTAGTCGCGGTCGTACCGGGCCCGGAACTCTTCCTCCACCCGGGAGGCGTGCGCGTCGGCGACCAGCAGGACCACCGGGCGGTCGACGGGGCTCTCGGCGCGTGCTTCCGGACGCTCGGGCATGCGGTCAGGGTAGGCGGCGCCGGAATCCTGAGCAGATCTTGAGCCAAACCTGCCGGCGCACGGCGGTCACCTCGAGGTTCGCACCGCAGGATCGAGATCGCTCGACCCACGATCACCTCCCGGAGCACCATGTCGATCTCGCCGCCCGGACCCCCCGGGGCCGCCGCCGTGCACATCTCCCCCTGGGTGCACGGCCACGCCCCGCGGTCGGCGGGACCGGTGGTGCTCCGGGAGGAACGCCCCGGGCCTCGTCCATGAACCCGGGCCTGTCCCCCACCATGGCGGCCGCGTGGCAGTCGCTCGAGGACGACCTCGACGGCGACCGGGCGGCGGTCGCCGGGTTCGCGGGCTCCTGGGCCGGCCTCCTGCCGCACCGCATCGGGGCGCTCTCGGCGGCACTGGCGCACGCCGACGCGGACGGCGCCTGCGAGGTGCTCCTGACCCTCACCTGCACCGCGGACATGCTCGGCATGGACGGGCTCGCGGGCGCCGCCACGCGCGGGCTCGACGCTCTGGAGGACGAGGGGATCGTGGGCGCGCAGCGGCACGTCGACACGATCGCCGACGAAGCCCGGACCGCCGCGATCGTCGTCGCCGGCGTCCTCGCTCAGGAGGGCTGGTCGAACCTGTAGCCCACGCCCCGCACGGTGCGGATCCAGCGGGGGGACCCGGCATCGTCGCCGAGCTTGCGGCGCAGGTTGGTCACGTGCACCTCGACGCTGCGGCGGTCCTGGTCGGTGACCGGGGTGCCCGTGTCGTACTCGTCCGCCCACAGCACGCGGACCAGCGCGTCCTTGGGGATGGCGTGCCCGGGCGCGCTCGTGAGGGCGACGAGCAGGTCGAACTCGCTGCGCGTCAGGTGCACCTCCGCCCCGTCGACGGCCACCGTGCGCGCCGCCACGTTCACGACGAGCCCGTCGGCGGCCGGAGCGGCCGCACCCACGGCCGCCGACGGCACCTCCCGGCGCGGGCGGCGGAGCATCGCCTCGATCCGGGCCCGCAGCTCCCGGGGGCGGAACGGCTTGGTCTGGTAGTCGTCGGCGCCCGCGTCCAGCCCCATGAGCGCGTCGATCTCGTCCGTGCGAGCGGTGAGCATCACCACGTACGTGTCCGACACCGCACGGATCCGGCGGCACACCTCGAAGCCGTCGATGTCGGGCAGCCCCACGTCGAGGGTCGTGACCAGCGGGTCGAACGTGCGCACGAGCTCGACCCCCTCGCGGCCCGACGCCGCCGTGCGCGTGGCGAAGCCCGCCTGGGTCAGCACCGCGTCGAGCAGGTCGCGGACGTCGGGGTCGTCCTCCACGACGACGGCCGTGCGCTCGCGCGCGTCGTCGCCGCTCCGTGGGTGGGGTCCGGCGAGCATGACGACACGCTAGCGAGGTGGCGCCCAGGACGCAGCGCGCGCCACACCTTCCTAGACTCGCCGGGGGCGGCGACAGGACCCGCCGGAGGGGGGCTCACCATGGCCAGCACGTGCACGCACCTGGACCGGATCGTCCCCGTCGCGGCGGAGGTGGTCGGCGAGTGCCCCGAGTGCGTGGCCGCCGGCGGCACCTGGGTGCACCTGCGGGCGTGCCTGGAGTGCGGGCACGTCGGCTGCTGCGACTCGTCGCCGGCGAAGCACGCGACGGCGCACTTCCACGCCAGCGCGCACCCCGTGATGCGGTCCCTCGAGCCCGGGGAGCACTGGGGCTACTGCTTCCCGGAGGAGCTCCTCATCCCGGGTCGGGACATGCCCGAGGTCCCGTGACGGCTCAGCCCCGGGCGCCGCGCCGGGCGATCCCGCGGTTCGTCCCCGCGATCGCGCGGCGCTCCTCCTCGGAGAGCCCCGCGCGCCGCAGGACCCGGCCGAGCACCTCGCTCTTGAGCAGCAGGTACTCGTCGATGTCGGCGGCCACGGCCGCCGCCCGTCGTTTGACCGCCCCGTACTCGTCGCGCAGCGCCGGGTCGTTGCGCAGCACGTCGCGCACGGCCAGGTGGTTGCGCAGCGCCAGGGAGCCCGCCACGGCCACGTAGGTGTGGCTCGGCGCGAACCGTTCCGGCGTGTCGAAGGCGTACCGGCCCGCGATCCCGAGGTCGCCGCGCGGGACGAAGCCGAGGCCGGCGAGCGCCGCGGACGCCGCCTCGACGTCCGGCTCGGCCACGACGACGTCCACGTCGATCACCGGCTTCGCCGCCAGGCCCGGGACGGCGGTGCTCCCCACGTGCTCGACGGAGAGGTACGGCGCCCGCGCCTCGTCGAGGGCCCGCGCGTAGGCGGCGCGGAGCTCCTCGAAGCGCGCGGGCCAACCCGGGTGGTAGTCGACGACGGAGATCACGGCACCACGCTAGCCAGGTTGCCCGGTGCGCCGGATCACCCGACCGCGGCGACCGTCGCGGCCGCGGCCGCGAGCAGCGCGAGGTAGGTCCAGGCGTGGACGCCGTCCGGGATGCGGGGCGGGCGGCGGCGCAGGAGGACCACGACGGGCAGCGCGCCGACCAGCAGCGCTGCCGCCGACCCGACGTCGACGCCGCCCACCAGGCCCGGCGCGGGAGCCACCCCGCCCCGCACGAGCAGGGAGACCGCGAGCGCCGGCGCGGCGATCGCGAGGGTCAGCGGGTTCGCCAGGGCGGTCGCCGCCGCCATGGAGGCGCCGCCCCGCCGCATCATCGGGACGGTCATCACGCTGCCGCCCACCCCGAGGAACGCGGCGACCGCGCCGACCGGCGCGCCCACCCAGCCGGCCAGGGCGCCGCGTGCCGGCCCGCCGGGGCGGGCGGACGACGCCGGCCGGAAGAACCCGGGCCGCACCAGCAGGTCGACGATCGTGACGCCCACGTAGGCGACGAAGCCCCAGCGCAGCACCGGGTCCGGGGCGAACCGCCCCGCGAGGGCGCCGAGCGCCCCGCCGGCGGCGAGCAGGACGAGCAGGACGCCACCGCCACGGAGCCCGCGCAGCACCTCGGGGCGGGTGGCGGCCGTGGCCACGGCGGCGTTGACGAGCATGACCAGCGCCGAGGTCGCGGTGGCGACGCGGACGGCGTCGCCGCCGAGCCCGACGTCGACCACCGCGATCACCGGCACGGTCACGAAACCGCCGCCGAAGCCGAAGAGCACGGTCGTCACGCCGACGGCGAGACCGACCAGGACGAGGAGGAGAACGAACACGCCCTCCATCACACGCCTCCGCCCGCCGGGCTGACTACCGACGGAGCGCCGAGTTCTTTCGAGACTTCGCCACGGCGGTCGTACGGTGGACGCGTGCGCAACGTCTCCGTCGCCGACTACGACCACCTCCCGGTCGACGTCCTGCCGATCGGGACCGACTACCCGCCGGGCCACCTGCTCCCCCGGCACGCGCACCGCCGGGCGCAGCTGCTCTACGGCGCCAGCGGGGTGATGCTGGTCGAGACGGACGAGGGGTCGTGGACCGTCCCGACCGACCGTGCCGTCATGATCCCGCCCCGCGTGCCCCACGAGGTCCGGATGCTCGAGGTCTCCACCTGGAGCCTGTACGTCGAGCCCGCCGCCGTCCCGTGGTGGCCCACGCAGTGCACCGTCGTCGACGTCGGCCCGCTGCTGCGCGAGCTGCTGCGCACCTCGGCCACCTTCCCGGCCGAGGTCGAGGCGGGCGGGCGCGAGGACGCCGTGCTGCGCCTGGCGCTGTGGGAGCTGCGCGAGGTCTCGCCGGTGCCGCTGGCGATCTCGTTGCCGCGCGACGAGCCGTTCCGCACGCTGTGCCGCGCCTACCTGGCCGCCCCCGACGTGGCCGTGACCAACGCCCGCTGGGCCCGCGGCGCCGCCCTGGGCGAGCGGACGTTCGACCGCCGCTTCCGCGAGCAGTCCGGGACCAGCCCCGCCGCCTGGCGCGCCCGGGCCCGCCTGCTGGCGAGCCTGCGGATGCTGCCCGGCTCGTCCGTGACGGCGGTCGCCGCCCGCCTCGGGTACGCGTCGCCCGCGGCCTTCACCGCGGCGTTCACGCGGGCGTTCGGCACGCCGCCGTCGCGGTTCTCCTGACCGGGGGACGGCGGGCGCGCGGGACGACCCGTTGACACCCGCTCCCCCTCCCTGTAACTTTGGTATACCGTTGTTCCCGGAAGAACTCTTCCGAACCACGGAATCTCATCGCTCGGCTCAGCACGTTTCTCAACGAGGAGAACACGGAAGAATGGCCACGACAGCACCGCGGGGCGAGGCCCCGACCACCTCGATCCCGGACCAGATCGAGAGCACCTATCAACGGATCGGCGTGACCGCCGCGCACCGGCAGATCGTCGTCATGATCCTGCTCGGCGTGTTCTTCGACGCGCTCGAGCAGAACGCCGTCGGGATCACCGGCCCCGTGCTGCAGGAGAGCTGGGGCCTCGGCGGCGCCGAGATCGGCTTCCTCAACACGATGACGTTCACGGCGACGGCGCTGGGCCGCATCGCGACCGGCCTCATCGTCGACCGGTTCGGCCGCCGCAACATGCTCACGATCAACCTCATCGTGTTCGCGCTCGGCTCCCTGCTGTGCGCGCTCGCGCCGAGCTACGCCGTGCTCGCGATCGGCCGCTTCATCGTCGGCTTCGGGCTCGGCGGCGAGATCGCCGTGGCCGTCATCATGATGGCCGAGTTCTTCTCGGCCCGGCACCGCGGCACGGCCGTCGGGCTCATCAACGTCACTGCCGGCGGCCTCGGCAACATGCTCGCCCCCGCGTTCGGCGTCCTGGTCTTCACCGTCTTCGAGGGCCCCGACAAGTGGCGCTGGGTGTTCGGCCTGCTCTTCGTGCCCGCCCTGCTGGTGCTCTGGTTCCGTCGGTACGTGCCCGAGACCCCGCGCTACCTCGCCGCCACCGGACGGCTGCGCGCGGCGAACGAGGTGCTCACCCGGATGGCCCGCGGCCGCCTCGCCGGTCGCGTCGAGACGGAGGAGTTCCTGGTCGAGCCCGCCGTCCGTGCCCCGGCCCCCGCGCCGGCGCCGCGCGGGGCGTGGCGGATGGTGTTCCGCGCCCCGTACCGCCGGCGCACCGTGCTGCTCGTCGTCGCCGTCGCGATGTCGTACGCGGCGCAGATCTCCATGCTCACGCTCATGCCGACCGTCCTCGTCGCCACCGGCTACGAGCTCAACCAGAGCCTGTGGTTCACGCTGCTCATGCAGAGCGGGTCGCTGCTCGGCGCCGCCACCGCCGCGTTCCTGGCCAAGCGGCTCGCCCGCAAGAAGGTCCTCACGGCCGCCGCCGCCATCGGCTGCGGCTCCGGTCTCGCGATCGCGCTGCTCGGGTCGGACATCGTCTTCGTGCTGCTGTTCGGCGTGGCGTTCAACTTCGCGATCATCGTGCTCAACACCACGATCTGGCTGTTCGCCCCCGAGCTGTACCAGACGCGCGTGCGCGGGTTCGGCACGTCCATCATCCTTGCCGCCGGCTCGCTGTCCGGCGGTCTGTTCCCCCTGGTCAGCGGCGCCGTCTTCGACCGGTACGGCCTCGTCGGGATGTTCGGCGTGCTCGCCGCGCTGTTCGTCGTGCTCGCCGTCGTCGTGCAGTTCACGCCGGAGACCTTCGGCAAGCCCATGGAAGAGGAGGAGACCCCCGATGTCGACGCCGACGCCCGCTGACGCCGCGCCGGGCCGGGCGCTCGTCGCGCTCGTCAACCCGAACACCAACCGGCGCACCACCGCGATGATGGCCGACCTCGCACGGACCGAGCTCGCGGCCGGCGCCGACGTCGTCGAGGTGACGGCCCCGCGCGGGCCCGCCATGATCGTCGAGCCCGAGGCGCTCGCCGCGGCCGAGGACGCGGTCCTCGAGGCGGTGCGCGACGTCGTGCGGCGCGAGCGGCCCGACGCCGTCGTCGTCGCGGCGATCGGCGACCCCGGCCGGGCCGCGCTCGAGGCCGAGCTCGACGTCCCGGTCGTGGGCATCGGGCAGGCCTCGGTGCTCGCCGCCGCGGCCGGCGGGCGGCGCTTCGGCATGGTGACGACGACCGACCGCCTCGCGGGCGCGCTCGCCGACCTCGTCGCGGCCCACGGCTGCTCCGCGGGGTTCACGGGCGTGGAGCTCACCCGCGACGGGCCGCTCGAGCTCGCCGCCGACCCCGAGGAGCAGTACCGGCAGCTCCTCGAGGCCGTGCGGGCGTGCGAGCGACGGGGGGCCGAGGCGGTGATCGTCGCCGGCGGGCCGCTCAGCGAGACCGCGCGGCGCCTGCGCGAGACCGTGGCGGTCACGATCGTCGAGCCGGTCCCCGCCGCGTGCGCGCTCGTGCGGACCCGGGTGGCTGCGGTGCGGTGAGGACCGGCTCAGCCCACGGGACGCACGCGCAGGATCTCGGTGCGCGCGATCGCGCGGTCGCGCACGTCGAGCCGCGCCTCGCGGTCGGGGTCGGCCATGAAGTCCGCGAGCGCCTCCTCGTCGGGCATCTCGATGAGCTGCACCTCGGTCGGCTGGACGGCGCCGTGCGCGGCGTCGTCCGTGTGCGCCACGTTGGTCACGCGGTGCAGCACCCGCCCGCCGTGCCGCGGCACGAGCGCCAGCACCGCGGTCTCGTAGTCGGCCAGCGCCTGGGCCTCGCCGTCGGCCGCCCACAGCAGCACGCACAGGGTGATCGCCATCGTCCACCTTCTCTCGTCGTCGTCCGCCGATCCTGTCAGCCCCGCCTCGTCCGCGCGGGCGACCCGCCGGTCAACCGGCCGGGAGCGGACGGCCCACGGGCACCCACGCGCCGGCCACGTGGTGCGTGCCGGGGCCGACCGTGCGGGGCTGCTCGTCGAGCGGCAGGTCCAGGTGGGCGGTGACCCCCGGGGGCACCTCGAGGTCGAGCTCGAACCGCCCCTCGACCAGGCGCCAGGTGACCGCGAGGGGTCCGTACGGGCTGTCCAGCCGGGCGGACGCGCTGGCGAGCTGGCCGGTCACCAGCGGGCGCACGGTGACCTCCCGGTAGCCGGGCGCGGCGGGCGCGAGGCCGGCGACCGACCGGTGCAGCCAGTCGGCGACGGCGCCGTAGGCGTAGTGGTTGAACGACGTCATCGCGCTGGGGTGGATCGAGCCGTCGGGCAGCAGCGAGTCCCATCGCTCCCAGACCGTCGTGGCGCCCATCCCCACCGGGTAGAGCCACGACGGGCGGGTGCGGGTCAGCAGCATCGCGTGCGCCAGCTCGGGGTGCCCGGCACGGCACAGGGCGTCGAGGATCAGCGGGGTCCCCAGGAATCCCGTGCTCACGTGGAAGTCGGCCTCGCGCACCAGCGTCGCCAGCCGGCTCCCCGCGCCGCGGCGCTGCGCGTCGGTCGCCAGCAGGTCCCACACGAGGGTCAGGGCGTACACGGTCTGGCAGTCGCTGCGCACCGCGCCGTCCGCGCCCACGTAGGCCGCGCGGAACGCGTCCCCGACGTCGGCCGACAGCCCCGCGTACCATCGCGCGTCGGCGTCGTGCCCGAGCACCTCGGCCGTGCGGGCCAGCAGGTGAGCGCTGCGCGCCAGGTAGGCCGTGGCGACGACGCCCGGGTCGGCCTTCACCGCCGCCGAGTCGTCGGGCGGCGCGTCCGGGTCCAGCCAGTCGCCGAACTGGAAGCCGGTGTCCCACAGCAGGGAGTCGCCCGCCAGCGCGCGGGCCTTCTCCACCCAGGCGCGCATCGAGCCGTACTGCCGCTCCAGGACGCCGACGTCGCCGTAGCGCTCGTACAGCGTCCACGGCACGTGCACCGCCGCGTCCGCCCAGCCGGCGGCCGGCGTGTGCTGCCCGCCGTCCGGTCCGGGGCCGCGCAGCTCGCGCACGACGTCGGGCACCACGTAGGGGACGCCGCCGTCGGGCTGCTGCTCCGCGGCGAGGTCCTGCAGCCAGGAGCCGAGGAACCCGCCGACGTCGAAGAGGAAGGTCGCCGTCGGGGCGAACACCTGGATGTCGCCCGTCCAGCCGAGGCGCTCGTCCCGCTGCGGGCAGTCCGTGGGCACGTCGAGGAAGTTGCCGCGCATGCCCCACACGACGTTCTCGTGCAGCCGGTTCACGGCCGGGTCGGAGCACGCGAACCACCCCGTGCGGCGCAGGTCGGAGCTCACGACGACGGCCCGCGCGTCCTGGGCGCGCACCTCGGCGCCCGTCACCTCCGCGTACCGGAAGCCGTGGAACGTGTAGGCCGGCTCCAGCACCTGCTCGCCGCCGGCGAGCACATAGGTGTCCGTCGCCCGCGCCGCACGCAGCGGCCGCACGCCGAGCTCGCCGTCCTCGAGCACCTCGGCGTGCCGCACCGTGACGGTGTCGCCCCGCTCCCCCGTCACGCGCAGGCGCACCCACCCGACCACGTTCTGGCCGAAGTCCACGATCTGCCTGCCGCTCGGCGACGCGCGGACCTCGCGAGCGGGGACGGTCGCGACCTCCCGCACCGGCGGCCCCGTCGGCGCGACGAGCCGCCCGGTGCCGGTGGCGGGGCCGGCCTCCAGCACGTCGACCGGCCCGTCCGCGACGGCGTCGGGCGCGAGCGCCTGTCGCAGGTCGGTCGTCTGACCGTCGTAGAGGTCGTCGGCGAGCACGCCCGTCGTCCCGGCACGCCACCGCTCGTCCGTGACGACGGTCTGCCGCCGACCGTCCTCGAACGTGACCTCCAGCTGGGCGAGCAGCGCCAGCCGGTCGCCGTACGTGTCGCGCTGGTGCGTCCAGGTGAGCTGGCCGCGGTACCAGCCGTTGCCGAGGCCCACCGCGATGCGGTCCGCGCCGGGTGCGCGCAGGTGCTCGGTGACGTCGAAGGTCTGGTAGCGCAGGCGCGCGTCGTACGCCGTCCACCCGGGGTCGAGGTGGTGGTCGCCCACGCGGCGGCCGCCGATCCAGGCGTCGTAGACCCCGTGCGCCGTGACGTACAGGCGCGCGGACGCCACCGGCCCCTGGAGCTCCAGGTCGCGGGCCAGCACGACGGCGCCCCCGTCCAGCCCACCGACATGGCGAGGGCTGACGAACCGCGCCTCGACGTCGCCGGGCGACAGCAGGCCGGCCTCGATCGCGAGGGGCTCGCTCCACGGCGACCACCCGGCGTCGGACTCGGCCCGCACCTGGACCTCGACCCGCTCGCGCGAGCGCAGGTCGCGGAAGGGCCAGGCGACGAGCACCTGCTCGGGCCCCGCGACCCCGCGCTCCTCGACGGCGCCGTCGGCGGTGCGCAGCTGCACCTCGTAGCCGCGCTGCACCCCGCCCCCGCCCGCCCGCGTCCAGGACAACCGGGGGGCGGCGGTGCCGATCCCCAGCTCCGGCGCGCCGTACTCGGCCACGAGCCGTTCGATGCGCATCGTCACGCCTCCTCGCGGGACGGACCCGCCGTCGGGAACATCGGGCACGTCCGGCACCGCGGCCGCGGGGTGCCCCACAATGGTCCAGGAGCAGTGATCATATTCATTCGGCTCTTCCAGACGGTCCGAGGACGGGAGCGAGCTTGACCGAGGCGCTGTACGCCCAGGTGCACGAGGCGCTGCGGGCACGCATCGTCGGCGGCGGCCTCGCCGTCGGCGACCGCCTGCCGACGCAGGCCGAGCTCGTCGACGAGTTCTCGGTCAGCGCGATCACGATCAAGCGGGCGCTCGACATGCTGCGCGACGAGGGCTTCGTGACCCGGCGCCCGCGCATCGGCACGGTCGTCGTCTCCACGACGCCCGCGGCCGGGGCGCCCCCGGACGAGCCCGGCCGCCTCCCGCTGGTCGGCTACATCGTGCCGGGCTTCGACGACGCGTTCGGGTCGCACCTGCTCGGGGGGCTCCTCGAGGCGTCGAGCGAACGGGCGCACGTCGTGGTGGCGATGTCCCGCGGCGACTCCGACCTGGAGGAACGCCTCATCGAGGAGCAGCTGGAGCGCGGCATCGACGGGCTCGTGCTGCTGCCCACGTCGTCGCAGGCCATCCCGCAGAGCGTCGCCACGCTCGTCGGGCGCGGGTTCCCCATCGTCATCGTCGACCGCACGCTGACGGGCGTGCCCGTCAGCACCGTGACCTCCGACAACGTCACCGCGGGCAGGCTGGCGGCGGAGTACCTGTTCGAGCTCGGGCACACCCGGATCGCGCTGATCCAGTCCCCCAACGCCGTCTCGACCCTCGACGAGCGGAAGCGCGGCGTCGTGGCCGCGCACGCCGCGCACCAGGTGCGCCTCGAGGACGCCCAGGTCTACTCCGGCGTCCGGTCCGTGGTGCCGGGCGCGTCGGTGACGCCGGAGGAGGACGTCGAGGGCCTCGTCGCCTTCCTGGACGCCCACCCCGACCTCACCGGGTGCGTCGTGACCGAGTACCACTCCGCGCGCCTCGTGCTGCAGGCCGCCCAGCGGCTCGGGCGCACCGTGCCCGACGACCTCTCCGTGATCTGCTTCGACGCCCCGCCCGAGTACGTGGACGCCGCGATCCCGCTCACCCACGTGGAGCAGGACCAGCAGGCGATCGGCGCGCGCGCCTTCGAGCTGGTCGAGCGGCAGCTCGCCGAGCGGGGCGACGTCTCGCAGGACACCGTGCCCGTGCGGATCCTGGCGGGCGGCTCGACCGCCCCCGCGCCCCGCCCGGCGAGCTCGTAGCCGCTCACGCGCGCCGGGCACGCACCTCGAGCGCCATGACCGCGCTCAGCAGGGTCGAGTACCCGACCTGGGTCGGCGCGGGCCGGGTCCAGTCGTCCCCCGGCCGCAGCACCACGCCCGCCTGCCGCACGCCCTCGACCGCGGCCGCCGACGCCCCGTCCGCGGGACGCACGCCGTCGTGCGGCACCAGTCCGTGCGCCCACAGGGCGTCGGTGCTGGTGCGCACCAGGTCCTCGACCGCGGGGACGGCCCGCTCCTCGAGCAGCAGCGCCGCGTACCGGTACCAGACGCCCTTGAACAGGCCGACGTCGCCGCCCGCGGTGTCGGGCACGTCGTCGTCGACCAGGTCGCCCTCCCGCCGGAAGACGCCGTCCGTGGCGAGCTCGCGCACCGACGTCAGGGCCGTGCGCTCGGCCCTGTCCAGCCAGCCGGCGTCCCCCGTGGCGCGGTACAGCTCGACGCACGCCCCGACGTACAGCCCCTGGTTGTACGTGAACCGCCAGTGCGTGTCGACGTCCGTGCCGCCCTCGCGCCCCAGCCCGTCCTCGACGAACCCGTCCGGCCCGACCAGGTGCTCCTCGAGCCACGCGACCGTGGCCAGCGCGCGGTCGAGGTACGCGCCGTCGCCGGTGCGCCGCGCCAGCCGTGCGCCGAGGATCGCGAGCGGGCCGTTCGCCGGGGTGTTCTTGTAGTCCGGCTGCTGCTTGCGCCACGACAGCGACGGCCCGTGCACGTCGTTCCACCCGAGCGTCACCACGTGCTCCCACAGCGCCACGACGTCCGCCTCGAGGGCGGCGCGCTCGCCGTCGTCCGGCGTCGCCTCCGCCAGCCGCAGCAGGGCGAGGGCGTACCAGAGCATGTCGTCGAAGTAGTCGTTGAACAGGCTGCCGTCGTTGCGCTCGCGGATGTTCGCCGCGGTGGCCCGCGCCGCGTCGAGCCACGCGTCGTCGCCGGTGCGGGCGTAGGCGTCGAGCCGGCAGTCGACGACGTGCGCGAGCCACCAGTAGTTGAACGTGGTGTCGGCGGGCTCGGGGTGCCCGTTGTGCAGCAGCTGCGGCGGGGCGGCGCCGTAGAGCAGGTCGACGCTGTGCTGGGCGACGTCGGCGCGCCCGGCCCAGGTCTGCACGCGCGCGGGGTCGGGGGTGGTGGTGGTCATCGGTTGGCCTCCAGGATGCGGTCGCCCTGCGCGGCGGCGTCGGCGAGGGCGGCGGCGCCGCCCAGGGTGCCGGACATCACCTGCTGCAGGGCGGGGATGAGGGCGAGCGTCTCGACGTCCGAGTACCCGGGGACCGGCGGGCGGACCTTCGCGACCTCGATGGTCTCCACCATCGGGCCGAACCGGTCGTCCACCGTGCCCACCGCGCGCCGGGACGCCTCGACGTTCGCCGGGATGTTCTTGCTGATCTCCGAGAACGCGAGGCTGTTCTCCTGGTCCACGGCCCACCACTTCATGAGCTCCCACGCCCCCTCGGGGCAGGGCGCGTCGGTGGGCACGACGAGCCCGAAGCCGCCCATGGAGGCCCCGGAGTCGCCCCGCGGCCCCACGACCGCGGGCACGACGCCGTACTCGAGCCCGTCGACGGCGTCCCAGGTCGGGAGGTTCCAGGGCCCGTCGTACTTCATCGACACCACGCCCTGCGCGAAGGCGTCGATGCCGTCGGAGAAGCCCAGCTCGTACACCTTCCGCTCGTGCAGCAGGTCGTCCCAGAAGTCGAGCACCTCGAGCCCCTCCGGGGAGTCGAACGCCGTGTACCGCTCGCTCGGGTCGAGGAGTCGGCCGCCCGCCTGGCCGAGCCACATGCTGAACAGGCCGACGTCCTGGATCTCGAAGCCGGCGCGCTTCAGCCGCCCGCCCTCGCGGACGGTCAGGGCCTCGGCGGCGTCGGCGAGCTCGGCCCACGTCGTCGGCGGGCGGATGCCGGCCTCGTCGAGGTGCGCCCTGTTGTAGAAGATGGCGCGGGTGTCGACGATCAGCGGCAGGCCGAACGTCTGCTCGCCCACGCTCATCTCGCGCACGGCCTCGGCGTAGAAGCCCTCGAGGTCGACGCCGTCGCGCGCGGCCCACGCGTCGATCTGCTGCAGCGCGCCGCGCCGGCCGTACTTCGCCGTCTGCCAGCGGTCCCACAGCACGAGGTCGGGCACGTTGCCCGACGCGATGCCGGTGAGCATCTTCTCCTCGAGGGCGCCCTGCGGCACGTAGTGGAACGCGAAGTCGGACTGGGCGGCGTTGAAGGCGTCGAGCTGCGTCTGGATCTGCCCGGCCTGGTCGCCGGACCAGCTGCCCCACATCGTGAGGCGGCGCGCGCCCGTGTCGGTGTACCGCGGCTGGTTCGGCGCGGCGCAGGAGGACAGGACGGCCGCGCCGGCGCCCAGGCCGAGCGCCCGCAGCACCGCGCGGCGGCTAACGAGCGTTGACATGGGAGACCCCCTCGATGATGTAGCGCTGCGCGAAGACGAACAGCAGCAGCACCGGCAGGCTGGTGATCACGGTGCCCGCCATGAGCGGGCCGTAGTCCGTGGCGTAGTCGGTGACGAAGGACGCCAGGCCGACCTGGACGGTCCACATCTCCTGGACGTTGAGCACGATGAGCGGCCACATGAACGCGTTCCACCCGGCCTGGAAGGTGAGGATCGCCAGCACGGCCGCCCCCGCCTTCGCCAGCGGCAGGTACACCTGCGCGAAGATCCGGAACTCGGACGCGCCGTCGATCCGCGCGGCCTCGCCCAGCTCGTCCGGGATCGAGGAGAAGAACTGCCGCATGAAGAACACGGCGAACGCGCCCGCCGCGCCGGGCAGGATGATCGCCCAGTAGGTGTTGAGCAGGCCCACGCCGCCCTGCCCCAGGGCGTTGTTGCCGCCCGCGAACGGGATGGCGCGCAGCACGAGGAACGACGGCACCATCGTCACGATGCCGGGCACCATGAGGGAGCCGAGCAGGGTGACGAACAGCGCCCGGCGGCCGCGGAACGTCAGCTTCGCGAACGCGTAGCCGGCGAGGGAGCCGAAGAACAGGTTGAGCACCACGCCGCCGACGGCGATGAGCATCGAGTTGAGGAAGTACCGGGCGAACGGCACCGCGGTGAGCACCCGCTGGTAGTTCTCGATCGTCACGGTGCGCGGGATCAGGTCGAGGGCCCCGGAGAGGATGTCCCCGGCGGGCTTCAGCGAGGTCACGAGCGTCCACAGCAGCGGGAAGACCGTGAGGATCGCGACGACGACCACGGCGACCCACCACAGGGCGGCACCCGCGTGCTGGGCGGGGGTGCGGCGGGTGTGGTGGAGGGGAACGGTCGGGGCGCTCACGTGTTGTCCCTCCCCGTGATGCGGGCGTTGATCACCGCGAAGACGCCGATGATCGCGAACAGCACGAACGAGATCGCCGAGGCGTACCCCATCTCGAGGTTCCCGAAGCCCTGCGTGTAGATGTAGTAGACGAGCGTGATCGTCGAGTTGCCCGGGCCGCCCTTGGTGAGCACGTAGGCCTGGTCGAAGACCTGGAACGCCCCGATCACCAGCAGCGTGGAGACGAGGAACGTGGTGCGCGACAGGCTCGGCATGACGACGTACCGCAGCTGCTGCCACCAGCCGGCGCCGTCGATGCGTGCGGCCTCGTAGAGCTGGGGCGGGATCCCCTGCAGCCCGCCCAGGTAGATCATCATGTTGGTGCCGAACCCGGCCCAGACGCTCATCATGACGATCGCCGGCATGGCCCACGCCGAGTCGTACAGCCAGGCGGGGCCGTCGATGCCGAACCAGCCGAGCGCCACGTTGATCATGCCGAACTGCGGGTTGAGCAGCCAGTACCAGATGGTCGCGGTCGCGACCGTCGAGGAGACCACCGGGACGTAGAAGAACGTGCGGAACAGGGACGCGACCCGCACGTTCCGGTTGAGCAGCAGCGCCGTGGCGAGCGCGACGACGATGCCGAGCGGCACGAACAGCAGCGTGTAGTACGCCGTGTTCCGCAGCGCGATCGCGAAGTACGGGTCGAGGAAGAGCCGGCGGTAGTTGTCGAGCCCGAGCCACTGCGAGTCACCGATGACCGAGTAGCTCGTGAAGCTCATGACGAGCGCCATCCCCGCCGGGACCAGCACGAAGACCGCGAAGAGAAGCATCGGCAGGGCGACGAACAGCCACCCCCACCGTTCCTGGATCCGCCACTGCCGTGAGGGGCGGCGGCGTTCGGGCGGGGAGGACGGCGGTGCCGCCTCCTCGCGCCCGAGCGGCGCCGTCGCCGCTGTCGTGACCGTCATGGTGCTGATCGCCTCCTTTGCCGATCCGCACGACCGCTCCTACGCGGCGTGCGTGAACCTCTGCGTCGCCGCCCGGGGGACCCGGAGGCCGACGACGTCGAGCACGAGCTCGCAGAACATGGAGTCCGCCCAGCTGAACCACTCCCGGGTGAACAGCTCGGGTCGGTCGACGTGGTACGACTCGCACATGCGCCCGCGCGCCGCGTTGGCGGCGAGCATCGTCGCGACGAGGGCACGCTTCTCCGCCGGGTCCGTCGAGGTCAGGCCCCGGACGGCGGCCGAGATGGGCCAGACGTAGCGCGGCGGCGTGTGCGGGCTGCCGAGGCCGTCGCCGGTCGCCCCGCGCACGTAGGTGGGGTTGTCGTCGCTGAGCACGAACCGGCGGGTCGCGACGTAGAGCGGGTCGTCGAGGGCGATGCCGCCGGTGAGCGGCAGCGAGAGCAGGCTCGGCATGTTCGAGTCGTCCATGAGCAGCCGGTGGCCCAGGCCGTCGACCTCGTAGGCGAAGATCCGCCCGTGCTCCGGGTGGTCGACGACGCCGTGCCGCCGGGTCGCCTCGTCGAGCTCGGCCGCGAGCTCGTCGGCCCGGTGGGCGAGGCCCGCGTCGTCGAGCGGACCGCGGGCGAGCTCGGCCAGGTCGCGCAGCGAGGCGGCGGCGAACAGGTTGCCGGGCACGTTGTAGTGGTGGACGCACGCGTCGTCGCTGGGCCGGAACGCGCTCCAGGACATGCCGGTGACGGCGACGGGCGACCCCTGGCCGTCGCGCACGAGCGTGTCGGTGGGCGGGCAGTCGTCGCGCTCGAACCGGTAGTCGGACCGCGCGTCGTGGTCCTGCTCCGTGCGGAGGGTGGTGAGCACCTGCTCCGCGGCGCGGCGGAACGCCTCGTCGAGGTGGTCGGTGCGGCCGGTGCCGAGCCACAGCTGGTGCGCGAGCTGGAGGGGGAACGCGAGCGAGTCGATCTCGTACTTGCGCTCCCAGACGCCGGGGGTCATCGCCGTGCGGTCGGCCTGGTGCCCGGCACCGTCCGGCGTCCGGTTGAAGGCGTTGGCGTACGGGTCCTGCAGGACCTGCGCGCTCATGCGCCGCACCAGGGCCGCGACGACGTCGCCGATCCCCGGGTCGAGGTCGAGCAGCGCGAGGTAGGGGCGCATCTGCGCCGCGCAGTCGCGCAGCCACATCGCCGGGATGTCGCCGGTGAGCACGAAGGCGGTGCCGTCGGGCTCGAGCACGACGGCGTCGCGCAGCGTGTGCCGCATCGCCTCGGCGAAGACCGTGGCGGTCGGGACGTCGAACGCGGCGGACACGCGGTCGGTCACCTCGCGCAGCACGCGGTCGTCGAGCATCGGGGGGCCGCCCTGGTCCATGAACTCGCACTCCATCGTTTGGATATATCGAATAGGCGGGAACATACCAGCCGCCGCGACGGGGTGGCCAGAGCGGGCATGAC
>NZ_JBHVBO010000015.1:0-47495 GCF_042668085.1 Isoptericola sp. NPDC057391
GTGCTGACTTGATCCTCAATCGGCGGGTTTGAGGATCAAGTCAGCACGCTCGATGACGGCCCCCGCTCAGTCGAGCCACTCCTGCGCGGCGGCGACCAGGGTGGCGACCCCCAGGTCGAGGGTCGGCTCGGGCGTCGGGGCGAAGAACGGCGAGTGGTTGGACGCGACGCCCTCGGGGAGCCGGCCGGCCGCCAGGTCGACGCCGGCGAACCGGGCGGGGTCGAAGCCGCCGAGGAACCAGTACACGAGGGGCGCACCGGCGTCGGTGGCGAGCTCGCCGACGTCCTCCGACGCCGGCATCGGCGGCAGGGTGAGCACCGCGGGGCGGCCGCCGACCGACTCGACGAGGCCCCGCCGCCCCTCCAGCGCGGCGGCCAGCACCGGGCGGGTGCGCTCGACCGCGTCCGGGTCGTTGACCAGCGCCGCGAAGGTGGTGATCGTCTCGACCTCGGGAGCGTCGACGGCGCCCGAGGCGGCGGCCTCGGCCGCGACGATGCGCCGGATCGCGCCCAGCACCCGCTCGCGCACCGGCTCCGTGAAGGTCCGCACGTTGACGAGCAGCTCGGCGCGGTCCGGGATGATGTTGGCTTGCGTCCCGGCGCGGACCGCGCCCACCGTCACGACCGCCGAGTCGCCCGCCGCGACCTCGCGGGACACGATGCCCTGCAGCCGCTGCACCGTGGCCGCGGCCATGAGGACCGGGTCCACGGTGGTCTCCGGCATCGACCCGTGCCCGCCGCGGCCGTGCAGCGTGATCCGCAGCGAGTCGGTCGCCGACATCGCCACCCCCGGCGTCACGCTGACGACGCCGGCGGGCGTGGGCATGACGTGCTGGCCGAGCACCACGTCGGGCGCGCCGCCGACCGTCGCGTACAGGCCGTCGTCGAGCATGGCCCGCGCGCCGTTGCCGAGCTCCTCAGCCGGCTGGAAGACGAGGAGGAGCGTGCCCGACCACACGTCCCGGCGCGCGGCGAGCTCGGCCGCGGCGCCGAGCAGGCAGGTGACGTGCACGTCGTGGCCGCAGGCGTGCATGACGCCCGCCTCCTGGCCGTCGGCGGTCGTCGTGACCTGCGTCGACGCGTACGGCAGCCCGGTCTGCTCGGTGACCGGCAGGCCGTCCATGTCCGCGCGCAGCAGCACGCGCGGCCCCGCGCCGTTCGCCAGGACCCCGGCGACGCCGGTCCCGCCGATGCCCTCGTGCACCTCGTAGCCCCAGCCGCGGAGCCGGTCGGCCACGATCCCGGCCGTGCGATGCTCGGCGAACCCGAGCTCCGGGTGGGCGTGCAGGTCGGTGTAGATCGCCGTCAGCTCGGCCGTCGTCAGCGCGCTCATGGCGTCATCGTGCCCGCTGTGTGCAAGATCTCCACGACGCCATAAGGGAATGTTCAGTTCGGCAGTGCAGAATCGTGGGCATGACGTCAGCGACGACGAGCACCACGAAGGGCAAGACGACGACCCGTCTCGCCGCAGCCAGCCTCCTCGCGCTCGCGATGATGCTCGGCGCGTGTTCCGCCCCCGCCGACGTCGAACAGTTCATCGCCGACGCGCAGAGCCAGGCCGAGGCCATCGAGGACGACCTGCAGCGCATCGAGGAGCAGGTGACCGGCATCCCCGACGAGCTCCGCACCGACGTCACGAACGCCATGGCCTCCGCCCAGGCCGCGACCGACGAGGCGCGCGACGCGCTCGCGCGGGCCGAGCAGTCCCAGGACGGCGCGGTGGTCGCGCTCGAGGACGCCCAGGTGGCGCTCGAGGCGGCGTCCGCCGAGGTGAAGCACGTGACCGACGAGGCCCGCCAGAACGGCTCCGACCAGGTCGCCGACCTGCTGTCCACGCTGCAGGAGCAGATCGACGCCCTGCGCGGGGAGACGGAGAGCGCCGCCGCCTGACGCGGCGGCGCCCTCGGGCACGACGGAGGGGCCCGCTACGCGGGCTCGCCGAGCCGCAGCATCACCTTGCTGGAGCCGGTCGACCGGTCGGCGGCGACGGCGAGCGCCTTCTCGGCGTCGTCGACGCCGAAGACGTGCGAGACGACGGGCGAGACGTCGAGCCCCGCGGCCATCGCCTCGATCGCGTCGGCGATCTCGTCGACGAAGCGGTAGGAGCCCACCCAGGTGATCTCCCGGGTGACGAGGTCGCCGAGCACGGCCGTGACCTCGCCGCCGGGCAGGTTGCCGACCTGCACGAGCGTGCCGCCCCGCGCGGTCGCGCGCAGCACGCCCGCGAGGGCGCCCGGCGCGCCGGACGCCTCGATCACCACCTCGACGTCCTCGGGGAGCGTGTCGCCCTCGGAGAGCACGCGGGCGTCGTCCGCCCCCATGCGGGAGGCGACGGCCGCCGACGCCGGGGCGACGTCAGCCGCGACGATCCGCGCCGCTCCGGCGCGGCGGGCCGCCGCCACGGCGAGCGCGCCGATCGGGCCGCACCCGTTGACGAGCACCTGCCGGCCGTGCAGGTCGCCGGCGCGCGCGACGGCGTGCATGGCGACGGCGAGCGGCTCGGCGAGCGCCCCGTGCTGGGTGCTCACGCCGCCGGGCAGGGGACGCAGCTGGTCGGCCCGCACCACGACCCGCTCGGCGAACCCGCCGTCGGTGTGCGGGTCGAAGGCCGCCGAGCCGAGGTACCGGACCTGGGCGTGCAGGTTGGTGCGGCCCGCGAGGCGGGCCGGCAGCGGCTCGGCGCCGACCGGCGTCGCGGGATGCACCGCGGCGCGCAGGCCGACGTCGACTCCGTCGACGCCGGGCCCCGTCGCGACGACGTGCCCCGCGATCTCGTGCCCGAGCACCAGCGGGGCGCGCAGGACGGCCGTCCCGGAGGCGCCGTGCCGCCAGTAGGCGAGGTCGGAGCCGCAGACGCCGCCCCACTCGACGGCGAGCAGCACCTCGCCCGGACCGGGCACGGGGTCGGGGCGGTCGTCCACGCGGACGTCGCCGGCGCCGTGCACCACGACGGCCCTCATACCGCGTCCTCCAGCCGCACGAGGTCGCGCCCGCGCACCTCGGGCGCGATCCGGGCCGCCACCAGCGTGATGAGCGAGTACGCGACGAGCATCGCCGCGATCGGCCACCAGTGGCCGGTGAGCGCGGTGAGGCTGGCCGCGACGACCGGGCCGATCGCCGTGGCGAGGATGCCGCCGAGCTCCTTGGCGAGGGCGAGCTGCGTGAAGCGGGTGCGGGCGCCGAACAGCTCCGCCATCGTGACGCTCTCGAGCGAGAACAGGCTCAGCACGGCGACGTTCAGCAGCAGCGCCACGGCGACGACGACGAGCACCGGGTTCCCGGTGGTGACGAGCAGCATGCCCGGCACGGCGACCAGCACGGACAGGACCGTCATCGCCGTGTACACCGGGCGGCGGCCGTAGCGGTCGCCGAGCAGGCCGACCACGGGGATGGTCACGAAGCCGACGAGCGAGCCGATGGCGATGGCCGTGGTGCCCACCGACTCGTCCACCAGCACGGTGGTCGCGATGTAGCCCACGAGGAAGGTCTGGACGAGGCCGGAGTTCCCGGCCTGCCCGAAGCGCAGGGCGAGGGCCAGGAAGAAGGCCTTGCCCTTGCGCTGGTGCAGCGCGGCCTCGAGGGTGCTGCGCTCCCCCTCCGAGCCGGCGGAGCGGTCGGCGGCCGCGAGCTCGTCACGGGAGAGGGCCACGCCGTCGACGACGTCGGACCGCTGCTCGAACACCGGGCTCTCCTTGAGGCGGCGGCGCAGCCACACGGCGAAGATCATGAGCACGAAGCTCAGCAGGAACGGGAGGCGCCAGCCCCAGGACAGGAGCTGCTCCTCGCTCAGCACGGCCAGCAGCAGCGCCCACAGGGCGGAGGCGGCGAGCGTGCCCGAGTTGGTGCCGAGGCAGACGAGGGACGCGATGAGGCCGCGCTTCCGCGCCGGCGCGTACTCCGCGAGCATCACGGTCGCCCCCGCGATCTCCGCGCCCGCCCCGAAGCCCTGGATCATCCGCAGCGCGACGAGCAGGATCGGGGCCCAGATGCCGATGACGGCGTGGGTGGGCAGGGCGCCGATGAGGGTGGTCGAGACGCCCATGAGCGTGATGGTGATGACGAGCACCCGCTTGGCGCCGATGCGGTCGCCCATCCGGCCGAAGTAGATCGCGCCGGCGAGCCGCGCCACGTATCCGACGCCGTACGTGCCCATCGCGGCGATGAGCCCGATGGCGGGGCTGACGTCCGGGAAGAAGATCCGGTTGAACACGATCGCGGCGGCGAGCGAGTAGAGCTGGAAGTCCATGAACTCCATCGCCGTGCCGAGCCATCCGGAGACGGCGGCGCGGGTGAGGTCCTTGGTGGACCGCTGCCCCGGAGGGCTGGTGGTGGACTCGTGCGTCACGGTCTGCTCCTTCGCGTCGCCGACCGTCATGGTCGACCGTCGTGGCCGGCGGCTGCGCCGGCAGGGTGCGGGCACCCACTTTCATGGCAGTACTGGTATACAAGTACTGGAACCTCAGGTTGTCAACCAACTGTCAGCCGGCTGCCGAACCCCACGGTCGGCGCGGGGAGGTCGATTAGAGTGACGGCCATGAGCCTTCCGGGCGGTCGCCGCACCGCACGCCGTGCGGTCCACGAGACGCTGCGCCAGAAGGTGGTCACGCTGGAGCTGCCCCCGGGCTCGGCGCTCTCCGAGAACGAGCTCGCGGCGAGCCTCGGCGTCAGCCGCACCCCGGTGCGCGAGAGCCTCCTCCTGCTGTCCGAGGAGGGCTTCGTCCAGGTGTTCCCGCAGGTGGGCTCGTTCGTCTCGCGCGTCGACCCGCAGCGCGTCGCCGACGCCCAGTTCGTCCGCGAGGCGGTGGAGCTCGCCTCGCTCGCCGCCGTCCCCGACCCCCCGGACGCCGACGGTGTCGCTGCCCTGCGCGAGAACCTCGAGCAGCAGCACCGGTCGGGCATCGACGTGGAGGAGTTCTTCCGCCTCGACGAGGAGTTCCACCGCGGGCTGCTGGGGCTCTCCGGGCACGCCCGCGCGTGGGGCACGGTGGCGTCCGCGAAGGCGCACCTCGACCGGGCCCGTCGCCTCGGCCTCAACGAGACCCCGCCGGACGCGTTCGTCTCCCAGCACCAGCAGATCCTCGACGCGCTCGTCGCGGGCGACCGCACGACCGCGCACGACGTCCTGCGCTCGCACCTGCGCGCCGTCTTCGACGACATCGAGCAGGTGCGGGCCCGCTCCCCCGAGCTCTTCGCGTCCGACGCCGGTTCGGTCCCGGTGCGCCGCAGCGTCGCCGTCTGGACCTGACCTCGGAGCCTGACCTCGGGGCCTGACCTCAGGACCCGGGCCGGGTCAGTCCGGGTCGCTCGGGTCGATCGGCAGGTGGTGGTCGAGGTTCACCGTGCCGCGCCGCCAGTACCCGGAGACGTGCACCTGCTCGGCGGGCAGCCCCAGCTCCCGGCGGAGGTGGCGGCGCACGGGCACCAGGTCGTCGGCCTCGCCGAGCCCGACGAACAGCTCGTCGGGCTCCAGCCCGCCGAGCGAGCGCACCGCCTCGGCGAGCTGCCCGGGCCCATCGGTGCGGTAGAGGACCTCGACGGTCGCGCCGTCCAGCTCGTCCTCGACGTACACCTCGTCGACGTCGTCGCCGATCTCGACGATCGCCGTCACCGGGACGTCCGCCCCGACGGCGGCCACCCAGCGGGCGAGGGCCGGCAGGCCGGTCTCGTCGCCGGCCAGGGTCAGCCGGCCGATACCGTCCGGCACCCCCACGCTTCCGCGCGGGCCGGCGAGCACGACCTCGTCGCCCTCGGCGGCCCGCGACGCCCACGCGGAGGCCGGGCCCTCGTCGCCGTGCAGCACCCAGTCGACGTCGAGCTCGGCCACGCCGTCCACCGTGCGGGTGGCCCGCACCGTGTAGTCGCGCGAGATGGACACGACGCCGGTCGGGCGCTGCAGCCCGCCGTCCGCGGCGAGGGTGGGAGCGTGCAGCTCGCCGGTCGCGGGGTCGGGCAGGAAGACCTTGACGTGGTCCTCCGGCCCGGGCGCGCGCAGCGCCGCGAGCGACGTCGCGGCGGCAGGGTCCGCGCCGTCGACGTCGCGGAACGTGGTGCGGCGCACCGTGCCGGTGAGCTCGGTGACGGCGTGCACGCGCACGCGGCGGGGGACCAGGTCGAAACGGGTGCGGGGTCGCGAGAACACGCCTCGATTCCACCATGGCGATCCGTTCGGCACGGAGCAGATCTGTTCGGCACCCTCCCCTGCCGAACAGATCCACCGCCTGCCGAAGTGACGGCCGAAAGGCTCAGCCGAAGAAGACCCGCAGGTCGGCGACGACGTCGTCGGGCACCTCCAGGGCGGCGTAGTGGCCTCCGCGCGGGAACTCCGACCAGTGCTCGATGCGCGCGTTGTCGCGCTCGGCGAGGGCGCGGATGGTCTGGAAGTCGTCCTTGAAGACGGCGACGCCGATCCGGCCGGTGCTCACGACTGGCTCGGCGCCGGAGCGCTGCTCCGCGTAGTGGTACCGCGCGGCCGTCGCGTACGTGTTGGTCAGCCAGTACAGCGTGGCCTGCGCCAGCACCTGCTCCGGGCGGACGAGCGACGTCCCGTTGCCGAAGCTCTCGAAGAGCTCGTGGTACGCCAGCGTCGCGACGGGCGAGTCGGCCAGGCCGGCCGCCATCGTCTGGGGCCGCGACGCGTTCATGACGTTGTACGCCCCGACGGACCGGAACCACTGCAGGTGCCCGAGGGCAGCGAGCTCCTTCTCGCCGAACCCGTCCAGCTCCCCCTCCGCGCCGGACGGGAACGAGAACAGCTGCAGCACGTGGGCGCCGAGGAAGCCCTCGGGGTCGAGTACCGCCAGCTCGCGCGACACCATCGCCCCGCCGTCGCTGCCGTGGATGCCGTACGCGTCGTAGCCGAGGCCCCGCATAAGCGCGTCGTAGGCGCGCGCGACCCGCGCCATCGTCCATTCCCCGACCAGCGGCGTCGAGAACCCGAAGCCGGGCATGGAGGGCACGACGACGTCGAACGCGTCCCCGGCGCGCCCGCCGTGGGCGACGGGGTCGACGAGCGGGTCGATCATGTCGAGGAAGTCGAGCACCGAGCCGGGGTAGGTGTGGGCGAGCAGCAGCGGCGTGGCGTCCGGGTGCGGCGAGCGCACGTGCAGGAAGTGCAGCGGCTGCCCGTCGATCTCGGTGGTGAACTGCGGGTAGGCGTTGAGCCGGGCCTCGACGGCGCGCCAGTCGAAGCCCTTCCAGCGCTCGACCATGTCGCGCAGGTACGACTCCGGGGTGCCGTACTCCCACGAGTCGCCCGGGGCGGCCGGCGCGAAGCGGGTGCGCTCGAGGCGCTGCTGCAGGTCGTCCAGGTCGGCCTGCGGGACGGAGGCGGTGAAGGGGCTGAGCTCGAGGCGGGTCGTGGCGTTCATGGCGTTCTCCCGAGGTGGTGAGCCGGGCCCGTGCCCCAGCTCCTGAACCCCACGGTAGGAACGGTTCAGGAACGGTTCGTTCCTCTATTCTGAACAGGTTCCGACGAGTTCTCGGCACGTCCCCGGCGACCCTCCGGAGGTCTCGATGGGCTCCACGTCCGCGCGGCTGCTCGCCCTGCTCGGCCTGCTCCAGGCCCGCCCCGACTGGTCCGGCGCCGAGCTCGCCGAGCGCCTCGACGTCACCGACCGCACGGTGCGCAACGACGTCGCGCGGCTGCGCGAGCTGGGCTACCCCGTCCACGCCGCGCGCGGCCCCGGCGGGCGCTACCGGCTGGGCGCGGGCGCGCGGCTGCCCCCGCTGCTGCTCGACGACGGCGAGGCGGTCGCCGTCGCCGTCGGGCTGCGCGCCGCGACCGGCACCGCGGGCTTCGAGGAGTCCGGGCAGTCCGCGCTCACCAAGCTGGAGCAGGTGCTGCCCGACCGCCTGCGGCGCCGGGTCTCGGCGCTGCGCACCGCCTCGACGGCCGGGCCGGCGAACACCGGCCCGTACACCGACGAGCCCGAGGTGGACCCGGAGGAGCTCACCGCCCTGGCCGCCGCCATCCGCGACCACCAGGGCCTGCGCTGCGACTACCAGGGCGAGCCGCTGGAGCTCGAGCCGCACCACCTGGTCGCGTGGCAGCACCGGTGGTTCCTCGTGGCGCGCGACCCGGCCACCGGCACCTGGGCGCCGTACCGCGTCGACTGGCTGCGCCTGCGCACCCCCGGCGGGCGGCGGTTCACCCCCGCGGAGTTCCCGGGCGACCTCACCACGTTCGTCGTGCAGGAGGTCGCGCGCACCGGATGGGCGTTCCACGCGCGCGTCGTGGTCGACGCGCCGGCGCAGGAGGTCCTGGCGCGGATCAACCCCGCGGTCGGCACGGTCCAGCCCCTGCCCGACGGGCGGTCCGTGCTGGTCACGGGCGGCGACAGCGCCGAGGTCGTCGCGGTCTGGATCGGCCTGCTCGGCCTCGACTTCCACGTCACCGAGCCGCCCGAGCTCGTCGAGCACCTGCGCGTGCTGGCGGCGCGCTACGCCCGCGCCGTCCCGGGCTGACGACGTGCTCGACCTGCGACCCGCGCTGCGTCAGACTGTGCCGGTGAGCGATCCGTACCCGCCCGGCCAGCCGTACCAGGAGCCGAGCCCGCAGCAGCCCCAGCCCGGCTACGGCGACCAGGCGTACCCCGGCCAGGCATACCCCGACCAGGCGCCACCGCAGCAGGGCTACCCGGCCGCGCCGGGCCAGTACACGCAGGGCCAGTACCCCCAGGCGCCGTACCCGGCGTATCCCGCCTACGCCCCGGAGCCGCCCGGCAAGACGATGGGCATCGTCGGCTTCGTGCTGGCGTTCGTCATCGCGCCCGCCGGCATCGTGGTGTCCGCGATGGCGCTGTCGGAGTCGAAGAAGGCCGGCTACGACAACGTGCTCGGCAAGTGGGGGCTGTGGCTGTCGATCGTCTTCACGTCGCTCGCGGTGCTCTACGTCGTGTTCATCCTGCTCTTCATGGCGGGCACGTTCTTCACGGTGTTCTCCACCACGTCGTCCTTCGACAGCATGGGCATGTCGGTCTGACGACCTACGTCAGCACCCGCACCGGCCCCCCCCGCCGCCCACGCGGCGACGTCCTCGACGGCCTGGCCGTAGAAGGTCCGGTACGTCGCCTCGGTGACGTAGCCGAGGTGCGGCGTGAGGACGGTGCGCGGCGCGGAGCGCAGCGGGTGGTCGGCGGGCAGCGGCTCGACGTCGTACACGTCGATCCCGGCCCCGCCGAGCCTGCCGTCGTGCAGCGCGGCGAGCAGGGCGCCCGTGTCGACGAGCGGGCCGCGCGAGGTGTTGACGAGCACGGCGCCGGGCTTCATGCGCGCCAGGTCGTCGGCGCCCACGATGCCGCGGCTGCGGTCGCTCAGCTTGTAGTGCACGGTGACGACGTCCGACGTCGCGAACAGCTCGTCCTTCGCGACGGCGCGCACCCCGGCCTCCGCGGCCGTCGCCGGGTCGAGCCGCTGGCTCCAGGCGACGACGTCCATCCCGAACGCCTGCCCGACCCGCGCCACGCGCGTGCCGAGGCGCCCGAGCCCGACGATCCCCAGCCGCCGGCCCTCCAGGTCGCCGCCGACGGTGTGCTGCCACCCGCCGTCGCGCATCGCGCGGTCCTCGGCGGGCACGTGCCGCAGGACGGCGAGGATCAGCGCCCAGGTGAGCTCCGGCGTCGCGTTCGTCGGGGACTCCGTGCCGCACACGACCACGCCGCGCTCCCGCGCCGCGTCGAGGTCGATCGCCGCGTTCTGCCGCCCCGTGGTCACCAGCAACCGCAGGTCGGGCAGCCGCGCCAGCCGTGCCGCGGTGAACGGCGTCCGCTCCCGCATCGCGACGACGACGTCGTACCCCGCGAGCGCCGCGGCCACCGCGTCGTCGTCGGGCAGCGGACGGTCGAGGAAGTCGACCTCCGCGCCCAGGCTCGCCCAGTCGGCGAAACGGTGGGCGACACGCTGGTAGTCGTCCAGGACGGCGACGCGCACGGTGACCTCCTCGTTCTGCCCGGCTCTCGGACGGGGCCGACGCTACCCGGAAACGGCTGCGGGCTCGCGGCCGCGCGTGGCTAGTCTCGCCCGATGACGGACGACCGCGCCGACGACCTCGTGACCAGGCTGGCCGACCTGTATCGCCGCACGACCATGGTCGGTTGGGACTTCACCGTCCTCAACGGCGCGACGACGTCAGACGAGCTGCCCTGGGACTTCGAGGCGGACTGCCTCGCCGCGATGCGGCGCGCGTTGCACGGCACGGTCGTGGATCTGGGAACGGGCGGGGGCGAGCGACTGTCCACGCTGCTGGACCAGTTGCCGGCCAGGTCCGGAGCGACGGTGGTCGCGACGGAGGGCTGGGCGCCGAACGAGCCGGTCGCGCGGGAGCGGCTCGCGCCGTACGGAGTGCCGGTGCTGGCGTACGACGCCGAGGCCGGCCCCCGGATGCCGTTCGCCGACGGCTCGGTCGACGTCCTCATGGCGCGACACGAGGCGTACGACGCCGTCGAGGTGGCGCGCGTCCTAGCCCCTGGCGGCGTCTTCCTCACCCAGCAGGTGGACGGGCGTGACGCATTCGAGCTGCGCGACGGGTTCGGTGCGGAGTCGCTCTACCCGCACGTCCGGCTCGACCGTGCGCGCCCGGACCTGGAGCGGGCGGGGCTGACCGTCGACGTCGCTGACGAGTGGCGGGGGCGGCTCCGCTTCGCCGACGTCGAGGCGGTGGTCACCTATCTCGCCCTCACACCGTGGACGGTGCCCGGGTTCGACGTCGCGACACACGCCGAGCGGCTCGTGGCGCTGCACCGCTCCGGGCCGGTCGACGTCACGCAGGCCCGTTTCCGCTGCACCGCCCGCAAGCCCTGACCGACGGCACGCCGGCTCAGGCCGGCTGCGCCACGGCCAGGTAGGCCTGCCCCACCATCTCGAGCCGGCGCGCGCACGTGTTGTCATGTGCCCCGGTCGGCCGGCCCCGTCACCCGTCGACGGGCTCCGGCCGGTGCACCCCGCGCGGGCGGTAGCCGAGCTCGTCGGACAGGCCCGCGAGGTCGGCCAGCAGCCACACGATCGCGAGCCACATCTCCGTGCCCTGGAGGCCCGGCGTCGTCGCGGGGGTGCCGGCGGTGGACGGGTGTGCGGCCTGGAAGGCGAGGCCCTCGCCGTCCGACCAGCGGCGCAGCGCCTGCCCGAGGAGGTCCCTGGCCAGCTCGACGACCTCGTCGCCGCGGTGGCCGGCGCCGCGGGTGAGCCACAGGGGGTGGGCGACGTCGAGCACGTTGCACGCGTTCTGCCGCTCCGGCCGGAAGAACCGCGGGTCGCGGGCGTGCTCCAGCACCGTGTCGACGACCCGCTCGGGGTAGGGCACCGGCAGCCCGAGCTGCGCGAACGTGCCCCGCGACGCCCGGTAGTAGCCGTTGACGACCTGCAGCAGGCCGTCGGCCCCGCCCGGCGTGCCCCACATACCCGTGCGCGGGTCCGCGTGCGTCAGCAGCCACCCGAGCAGGGCCTCCTGCGCCCCCGGCGACCCGGCGACGCCGGCCCGGCGGTTCCAGTGCATCGCCGTGCCGAGGATGTCGACCCAGTGACCGGCCGACCAGGCGCCCGCGTGCCAGTCCTGCCGCTCGAGGCCGTCGATCACGTCGCGCGGGGTCGCCTCCGCGACGACGGCGACCGGGTGCGGGAACGCGCTGCCGAGGAGGTCGAGCGCGTACCCGACGGACAGGACGTGGTAGCCGGCGGCGGGGTCGAACAGGCCCGGTCGGGGTGGCGCGGGCGCGAGGTCGGCCCCGAGCTCGCCGACCATGCCAGTGGCCGGGTCCTGCCACGACCGCAGCCGGGCGACCTGCTCGTGAGCCGGCAGCTGCGGCGGCGCCCCGGCGAGCAGCAGGTCCGCGATCGCGACGGCGTCGCACTGTGCCCGGACGGTCGGGGCCTTGCCGGGGGCGTCGACGAACAGCCCGGACGCCGGGTCCCAGCACCGGTCGAGCAGCGCCCGCGCCTGCTCGCGGGCCACGTCGCCGAAGTCCCGCACCTGCAGCGCGAGTCCGGTGCCGGCCCGGCCGCCGGCCGGCGGCACCCGCCAGCGGATCAGCCGCGCGGGGTTGCCGCCCACCACCGCGCCCGCGGGCACGTCCTTGGTGACGACGGCGCCCGCGGCCAGCACCGCCTTGTCCCCCACCGTGACGCCGTCGAGCACGACGACGTGCGAGCCGATCCACACGTCGTCGCCGACCGTGATCCCCGCGGACGTCAGCGGCTGGCGGTGCACCTCCGTCTCCGGGTCCATCGAGTGGTTGAAGCCCAGCACGGACGTGTGCGAGCCGATCCGGACGGCGTCGCCGAGCCGCACGTCGCCGCGCACCACCGTGTACGGGTTGAGGCTGCAGTCGCGGCCCGCGCGCATGCTGCCGCTGACGTAGGCGCCGGCGGCGACGTAGGTGCGGTCGCCGAGCTCGAGGACCTCGTTCGTCACGGACGCCTGCTCGGACACGAAGCACCGCTCGCCGAGGACGTACCCCCGCTCGCGGCCCAGCCCGGCCTGCAGGGCGAGCTGACGCTCCCGCTGCCCGTCGTCCGCGTCGGCCCAGAACCGCCAGGGCGTGAAGTCGAGCGCGGCCCGATCGAGCTCGGCCGTCACCGGTTCCTGCGTGTGCGTTCGCACGGTCATCTCGACCCCTTCGTTCGTCGACGGACGTGCACGAGTGTCGGACGGAGGCGGGCTCCGACCGTCGGCGTCCGCTAGAAATGAACACACTCGAACAGCCAGTTCCGACCGCGCCCGAGGAGGCACCCTTGGCATCCCCGCCGTTCGGCACTGCGCGGCGCGAGCACATCCTGCGGGAGCTGCGCACGCACGGGACGGTGGCGGTGGGCGCGCTCGCCGCCCAGCTCGGCGTGTCCGCGATGACGGTGCGCCGCGACGTCAACGCGCTGGCCGCGAAGGGGCTGCTCGTCCGCGTGCACGGCGGCGCCGCGCTGCCCGAGCCGTCCGCGGGCGTCGCCCCGGCCCTCGCGCCCGAGCCGACCGCCCGGGGCTCCCGGCTGACCGTCGGCCTCGTCGTCCCGCAGCTCGACTACTACTTCCCCCGGGTGGTGGCCGGGGCCCGGGCGTCCGCCGCCCGCGCCGGCGTGCGGCTCGTCATCCGCACCACGGCCTACGACCCCGAGGAGGACCTCCAGCAGTGCCGGCGGCTCGCCGAGGCGGGGGTGGACGGTCTCGTCGTGACGCCCACCCTGGACGGGTCGCGGGCCGGCGAGCTCCTGGCCTGGCTGGACCGGCTGCGCACGCCGGTGCTGCTCGCGGACCGGCGGCCTCCGGAGATCAGTCCCTTCAAGAGCCTGGAGTGGGTGGTGTCCGACCACGCGTCCGGCGCGGCGACCGCGGTGTGGCACCTGCACGCGCAGGGCCACCGCCGCATCGGGCTGCTGTCGATCGCGGGCACGACGACGTCGCGCGCCCTCGGCCGAGGGTGGCGCGACGCGCTGCGCGCCCTGGGGATCGACCCGGAGGAGCAGGTCGTGGGGCACAGCGACGGCTTCGACCGGCCGG
The DNA here is from genome assembly GCF_042668085.1 of Isoptericola sp. NPDC057391. Lineage (NCBI taxonomy): Bacteria > Bacillati > Actinomycetota > Actinomycetes > Micrococcales > Promicromonosporaceae > Isoptericola > Isoptericola sp. NPDC057391. The sequence goes on from NZ_JBHVBO010000015.1 coordinate 13,480, forward strand.
GCCGGGCAGAGCTGCTGGAATCGACCCTGGACGCCATCCATCGCACGGGCACCACGGCCCTGCTGCTGCACTCCGACCCGTTCGCGCTGACCTTCGCGCAGTACTGCCAGGACCACGGCGTCCGGGTGCCCGACGACCTCGCGATCGTCGCGTACGACGACGAGGTCGCCGAGCTGGGCGACCCGCCGCTCACCGCCGTCCGGCCCCCGACGTACGACGTGGGGCGGCTCGCCGTGGAGACGATGGTCGCCCGCCTCACGGAGGGCGACCGCCGCCCGACGCACCGCCTGCTGCTCGACCCGACCCTCACCGTCCGCGCGTCGAGCGTGCGCCCCCGGCGCTGACCGCCGTCGCTTTCGCATACGCTCCCGCAACATGGCGGCGTGTGGTCTGTGCTCATGACCGCCGCTGTCCCCGTCCCCGCACCGCGTTCCAGGCCTCTCCTGCCCCTCCTGTTCGCGGCATACCTCGCCCTGGTCGTCTGGACCGTCCTGTGGAAGCTCGACGTCCCCCGGGTCGGCGACGCGGGCGAGCGCGTCGTCAAGCTCGTGCCGTTCGCGGCCACCGCCCACGCGGGCCCGAGCGACCCCGTCGAGCTCGTGCTGAACCTGGCGATCTTCCTGCCCTTCGGCGTCTACCTCGGGCTCCTCGCGCCGAGGTGGCCGTGGTGGCGGGTCGCAGGGACGCTCGCGGGCGCCAGCGCGTTCCTCGAGGTCGCGCAGTACGTGCTGGCCGTCGGGAACTCGGACGTCACCGACGTCGTCGTCAACACCGCGGGCGGCCTCGCCGGGCTGGGCGTCGTCGTCCTCGCGCGCCGCGCGCTGCGGGCCCGGACGGCCACGGTCGTGACGCGGTGGTGCGCCGCCGGGACCGTGCTCGCCCTGCTCGCGGCGGGACTCTTCGTCGCCTCGCCCGTGCGGCTCACCGGACCGCCTCCGGGCGACGTCGTGGTGGGTTGTGAGGACGGCGCGACGGGCGGGCGCGAATCACCTTGCCGAGGTTGAGAGAATGGGACGTCGTGAGCACCGAGCCCAGCCCCGCACCGCAGTCGTCGTCGGACGACGGCGGTGCGCGTCGTCCCCAGGACCGGGGGCACGGCCGGGGTCGCGGGCGGGGCCGAGGGCGCGGTCGCGGGCAGGGCCGCGGCCCCCGGCAGGCGGGCCCGCGCCGCGTCAGCCGCGAGCAGCTGGAGAAGGCCGCGGCGCTGCGCGCCGCCGTCGAGGTGCCGCCGATCGTCTACCCCGAGCAGCTGCCGGTCTCGGCGCGCCGGGAGGACATCGCCGCCGCGATCCGCGACCACCAGGTCGTCGTCGTCGCGGGCGAGACGGGCTCCGGCAAGACGACGCAGCTGCCGAAGATCCTGCTGGAGCTCGGGCGCGGCCGGAAGGGCCAGATCGGGCACACGCAGCCGCGGCGGATCGCGGCGCGCAGCGTCGCCGAGCGCGTCGCGGAGGAGCTCGGCACCGAGCTGGGCGGCGTCGTCGGGTACCAGGTGCGGTTCACCGACACCTCCAGCGAGGAGACCCTCGTCAAGGTGATGACGGACGGCATCCTGCTGGCGCAGATCCAGCGGGACCCGGACCTGCTCGCCTACGACACGATCGTCATCGACGAGGCGCACGAGCGGTCGCTCAACATCGACTTCCTGCTCGGCTACCTCTCCCGCCTGCTGCCGCGCCGGCCGGACCTCAAGCTCGTCATCACGTCCGCGACGATCGACTCGGAACGGTTCGCGGCGCACTTCTCGCCGTCGCACCTCGCCGAGATCGGCGGCGCGCCGCCCGCGGTGATCGACGTGCTGCCCGACCACGCGCCCGTCGTCGAGGTCTCCGGCCGCACGTACCCGGTCGAGATCCGCTGGCGCCCGCTGTCCCCCGACAGCGACCCCGACGCTCCCGCCAAGAAGAAGGGCGAGGAGAAGGACCTGGTCACGGGCATCGTCGAGGCCTGCGACGAGCTGATGCGCGAGGGCCCGGGCGACATCCTCGTGTTCCTGTCGGGCGAGCGGGAGATCCACGACGCCGCGGACGCGCTGGAGGGGCACCTCAAGGACCGCGTGCGGGACGCCAAGCGCCCCGACCACGTCGAGATCCTGCCGCTGTACTCGCGGCTGTCCGCGGCGGAGCAGCACCGCGTGTTCCAGTCCCACCCGGGCCGGCGCATCGTGCTGTCGACGAACGTCGCGGAGACGTCGCTGACGGTGCCGGGCATCCACTACGTGGTCGACCCGGGCACGGCGCGCATCTCGCGCTACTCCAAGGCGACCAAGGTGCAGCGGCTGCCGATCGAGCCGATCAGCCAGGCGTCGGCCAACCAGCGCTCCGGGCGGTCCGGGCGTGTGGCCGACGGTGTCGCGATCCGCCTCTACTCGCAGGACGACTTCGAGGGCCGGCCCGAGTTCACCGAGCCGGAGATCCTGCGCACCTCGCTCGCGTCCGTGCTGCTGCAGATGATCTCCGTCGGCGTCGTCACGACGCCCGACGACGTGGCGAAGTTCCCGTTCGTCGAGCCCCCGGACACGCGGGCCGTGCGCGACGGCGTGCAGCTGCTGACCGAGCTGGGCGCGCTGGAGACGAAGGACGGCGCGACCCGCCTCACCGATGTCGGCCGCACGCTCGCGCAGCTCCCGATGGACCCGCGCCTGGCGCGCATGATCATCGAGGGCTCGAAGCGCGGTGTCGCGCGCGAGGTCGCGATCGTCGCGGCGCTGCTGTCCATCCAGGACCCGCGCGAACGGCCCGCCGAGTCCCGCGCGCAGGCCGACCAGCTGCACGCCCGGTTCACCGACCAGTCGTCCGACTTCCTCACCGCCCTGAACCTGTGGGAGTACGTGCGCGGCCAGCAGCACGAGATGGGCTCCTCCGCGTTCCGCCGGATGTGCAAGGCCGAGTACCTCAACTTCCTGCGCATCCGCGAGTGGCAGGACGTCGTCGCGCAGCTGCGCGAGATGGCCAAGCCGCTCGGCATCGACATGTCGTTCAAGCCCCGGACGCCGTCGTCGGTCGAGCCGGTCGAGGCCGAGCCCGACTACCGCCTCACCTGGGACGACGACACCATCCACCGCTCGCTGCTGGCCGGGCTGCTCAGCCAGATCGGCATGCAGGACACGGGCGAGATCAAGGCGTCGTCGGTGGCGCACCTGCGCGGCGAGGCCCGCGCCCGCGCGCTGCGGCAGGCCGCCAGGCGTGCCCGCAACGAGTACGTCGGTGCCCGCGGCGCGCGGTTCGCGATCTTCCCCGGTTCGCCGCTGAGCAAGAAGCCGCCGGAGTGGATCATGGCCGGCGAGCTCGTCGAGACGTCCCGCCTGTGGGCGCGCGACGTCGCCCGCATCAAGCCCGAGTGGGCCGAGGAGCTCGCGGGCCCGCTCGCCAAGCACACGTACTCCGACCCGCACTGGTCCACCAAGCAGGGCGCGGCCATGGCCACGGAGAAGGTGCTGCTGTACGGCGTGCCGATCGTCGCCGACCGCCCCGTGCTCTACGCCAAGGTCGACCCGGAGGCGGCGCGCGAGATGTTCGTGCGGCACGCCCTCGTCGAGGGGCAGTGGACCACGCACCACAAGTTCTTCGCCGAGAACCGGCGCCTGCTCGCCGAGGCGGAGGAGCTCGAGGCGCGCTCGCGGCAGCGCGGGCTCGTCGCCTCCGAGGACGACCTGTTCGCCTTCTACGACGAGCGGGTGCCCGACGACGTCGTCAGCGCCGCCCACTTCGACCGGTGGTGGAAGCGGGCGCAGCGCGAGACGCCGGACCTGCTGACGTTCACGCTCGACCAGCTCGTGGACGCCGACGCCGTGGACACCTCCGAGTTCCCGGAGACCTGGACGCAGGGCGAGGTCACGCTGCCCCTGACGTACCAGTTCCAGCCCGGCGCGGCCGCCGACGGCGTCACCGTGCACATCCCGCTGTCGATCCTCAACCGGGTGGCCCCGGAGGGCTTCGACTGGATGGTGCCCGGCCTGCTCGACGAGCTGTGCGTGGCCACCATCAAGTCCCTGCCCAAGGCCGTGCGCGTGCAGCTCGTGCCCGCGCCCGACGTCGGCCGCGCCGTCGCCGGCTGGCTGCGCGAGAACACGCCGTCGTGGGAGGACATGACCCGGGCCGGCGACATGGCGGAGCCGTTCCACGTCCCGTTCTCGCGCGCCGTCCGCGCCTTGCGCGACGTCGTCATCCCCGACGACGTGTGGGACGCCGAGCGCGTCGAGCGGCTGCCCGCGCACCTGCGCATGACGTTCCGGGTCGAGGACGCCGCCCCCGCGCCCGCCCAGGGAGCGAGGAAGGGCAAGGGGCGCAAGGGCAAGGGGCGGCGCCCCGCCCCGGCGCCGCTCGACGAGTCCAAGGACCTGCTGTCGCTCCAGAAGCGGCTCGCGGCGCAGGCCGAGGCGGCCGTCCGCGCGGCCGTCAAGGGCGCCGTCGGGCTGGCGCTCGAGGAGGCGCGGCGGCAGGCCGGCGCGCCGGCCCCCGCGGAGGCCGCGCCGACGCCGGGCAAGCCTGCGCCCCGCTCCCCCGCGCCGTCCGCGACCGGCGGCGCCAGCGGCGTCGTCCCGGAGCAGACGGGCCTGACGACCTGGCCTGAGGGCCTGCCCGACGGCGCGCTCCCGGAGAGCGTGTCGACCGACCTGGGCGGCGGAGTCGTCGTGCGCGGGTACCCCGCGCTCGTCGAGGAGGAGGACGCGAAGCGCCAGCCGGCGGTCGCGCTGCGGGTGCTCGCCGACGCGTCCGGCCGCGACGCCGCGCACGCGCGCGGGGTACGCCGCCTGCTGCTGACGGAGACGGCGCTGCAGACGGGCCGCATCACGTCGCGGTGGACGTCGAAGCAGTCGCTGACGCTCGCGGCCGCGCCGTACCGGAACACCGAGGCCCTGGTGGCCGACCTGCAGCTCGCCGCCATCATCGCCCTGACCAGCCCCGACGCCGAGAAGGCTTCGGGCACCCCGACCGGCGGACCAATCGCTGTACAGATCCGGGACGTCCAGTCGTACACGACGGCGCGGGAGTTCGTCCGCCGGCACCTGGAGGACGAGGTGCACCGGATCGTCGGGCACGTCGTCGCCGCGCTCGCCGCGTGGCGGACGGTCGAGGGCGAGGTGCGGGCGTCGTCGTCGCTGGCGCTGCTGGGCACGCTGCAGGACATCCGCGACCACGTCGCGGGCCTCGTCCACGACGGGTTCGTGTCCGCGACGCCGCCGCGGCGCGTGCCGCACCTGGTGCGCTACCTGCGCGCGGCGTCGTACCGGCTGGAGAAGGCGCAGACCAACCCGGCGCGCGACGCCGAGCTCGCCTGGCGCGTGCACGACGTCACCGAGGCCTACGACAAGGCGCGCGCCCAGTACGCCGCCGGGCCCGCCGACCCGGCGCGGGCGGCGGAGCTGGCCGACGTGCGCTGGCTGATCGAGGAGCTGCGCGTCTCGCTGTTCGCGCAGCAGCTCGGCACCGACGGCGCCGTCAGCGAGAAGCGCATCCGCAAGGTGCTCAGCCCGAACGGCTGGTGACCCGGCCTCCTCAGCAGGCGTCGTAGACGTAGCCGTTCTCGCCGGCGGCGACGAGGTCTCGGTCGCGCAGGATCGTCAGCGGCGCGCGGTCGTCGCGGGAGCACACGTCGTCGAAGGTCAGGCCGGCGTCGTCGAGCGCGTCGGGGTACTCGACCTGAAGCACGTGGTCGCCGTAGACGTCGGTGTACGCGGCGCACTCGTCCCACGCGGCGCACTCCTCGGTGACGGCCAGGTCGAACCCGAGCTCCTCACGGGCCACGCGGGTGATCTCCGCGGCGTTCTTCTGCGCGACGGCGAGCCCGGCGTCGTGCGCCAGGTCCACGTACGCGCGGGCCAGCGCGTGCGCCCCGGCCTCGTCGATCGCGTCGAACCGCGTCCACGTGTCGAGGTTGTCGAGCTCGACGGCCTCGAACCCGGCGTCCGCGCACCCCGTCACCACCGGCCCCAGCACCTCGAGGATCCCGGCGCGCTGCTCGGCGGTCGACGGGTCCAGCACGTGCTCGTCCGGCCAGTCCGGGTCGATCACGAGCTCGCCGTCCGCGTCGTGCAGCAGCAGCTCCTCGCGCTCCAGCCACGCCTCCGCGTCGTCGGGCTGGGTCTGGAAGCCGTTGACGTAGCAGACGTTGTACGCGCCAGGCAGCGGGTCGGCCGTCGCGTCGCGCACGACGACGTCGATCGGCGTGGCGCCGTGGCCGGGGTCCACCTCGTCGTACGCGCCACCGAGCTGGTAGTCGAAGACACCGCTCGTGGGCGGCAGGGCGACGGCCGCCTCGTCGGACGCCGGCGATGCCGACGCCGCGGGGTCCACCCCGCTCGCCCCCGGCGCACCGCCGCAGGCGGTAGCCGTCAGTGCCAGCCCGAGCGCGATGGTCATGCTCGTCGCGTGCCTCATGCCGTCGTCCCCTCCGTCGGTCGTCTCGCGGTCAGCCGTGCAGCACCTGGGTGCAGAGCTGGTCGACGGCGTCGCGCACCGCGCCGCGCGCCGGGTCGAGGTACTTCCGCGGATCGGTGGTCGTCCCGTCTGCGGCGAGGAACTGCCGCACCTGTGCCGTGTACCCGACGTTGAGCGCCGTGCCGACGTTGATTTTACGGATGCCTGCGGCGACGGCGGCCCGCAGCGCCGGCACGGGCACCCCCGACGACCCGTGCAGCACCAGCGGCACCGGGACGCGCTCCGCGAGCCGTTCGACCAGCCCGAGATCGAGCTCGGCCGTCGCCGTCGTCATCGCGTGCGAGCTGCCGACAGCGACCGCCAGGCCGTCGACGCCCGTGCGCGCCACGAACGACGCGGCCTCCTCGGGGTCGGTGCGCACGCCGGGCGCGTGCGCGCCGTCCTTGCCCCCGATCTCGCCGAGCTCCGCCTCCACCCACAGCGACGTGCGGTGGGCGGACGCGGCGAGCTCCGCCGTCGTCGCGACGTTCTCCTCGTAGTCGAGGTGGGCGGCGTCGACCATGACCGACGAGATGCCGAGCTGCCAGGCGCTCGCGACGACCGCCCGGGCCAGGCCCGCGTCCTGCACATGGTCGAGGTGCACAGAGACGGGCACACCCGCCGACGCCGCGACCTCGCGGCAGGCCGCGACCAGCGGCGCGGTGCGTCCGCCATGGAAGCGCACCGCGTTCTCGCTCACCTGCAGAATGCCGGGCAGCCCCGCGGCCTCGAGTCCCTGGACGATGCCCTCGGCATGCTCGAGCGTGATGACGTTGAACGCCAGCACGGCGCCGCCCGCCCGCGCGGCGTCGGCGACGAGAGACCCGGTGGCCGCGAGGGTCACAGCGCACCCGCCGGTACGTGGGTGCGCAGCGCCTCGGGCAGCAGGTCGCCATGGGCGTCGACGAGCTCGTCGCACAGGGCCCAGATCTGCTCGGGCGTCAGGGTCGACGACGCGTTGGGGTCCATGAGTGCGGCCTGCCGCACGAGCACGGGGTCGCCGCTGCGGGCGGCCTCGACCGTCAGCCGGCCCACCGAGACGTACGCCTGGTTGACCGCCGCACACTGCACGGGCAGCGCCCCCATCGGCACCGGCACCAGGCCGTCCCCGTCGACGACGGCGGGTACCTCGACGACGGCGTCGTGCGCCAGGTTGTCGATCAGGCCGCGGTTCGGGACGTTGACGTGCACCTCGCGGCGGGTGCCGGTCACCAGGGAGTGGATGATCTGCGGCGCGTACTCGCTCGCACCCTCCTCCAGCTCGAGGTCGCCGCCCGAGGCGAGGGTCTTCTTGGCCCGGTCCAGCTCCGCGAGGTTCTCGCGGCTGATGCCGACGTACTCGAGAGGCTCCAGCCGGAAGCGCTCGATCTGCGCGTCGGAGCGCAGGAACCAGGACAGGTACTCGGACGAGTGCTCGCTGGTCTCCGTCGGGTAGTAGCCGATGCGGCGGAAGATCTCGACCCGCACGCGACGCTCGAGCTCGGGGTCGGCGCGGATGCGCTCGCGCAGCATCGGGTAGAGGTCCTGACCCTGGTGCTCCCACTCGAGCAGCCAGGCCTGGTGATTGACGCCGGCCGCGCGGTAGCGGGTCTCCTCGACTGGCACGCCGACCAGCTCGGCGAGGTCGTGCGCGGTCCAGTACACGCTGTGGCACAACCCGGCGACCTTGAGCTCGGGCGCGACGACGGACAGCCACCAGACGTTCATCGCCATCGGGTTGGTGTAGTTGAGCAGCCAGGCGTCCGGGCACAGCTCGCGCATGTCGGCGGCGAGGCCGGTGAGGACGGGGAAGGTGCGCAGGGCGCGGAAGACGCCGCCCACGCCGGTGGTGTCGCCGATGGTCTGACGCAGACCGTGGTGTGCCGGGATCTCCAGGTCGGCGACGGTGGCGTCGATGCCGCCCACCTGGATCATGTTGATCACGAAGTCGGCGCCGTCCAGCGCCTCGCGCCGGTCGACCGTCGCGACGACGGTGGCCCTGGCGCCGAGCTGCTGGCCCACCTGGTGGGCGGTCGCCTCGGCCACCTCCAGGCGATCGGGGTCGATGTCGTGCAGCACGAGGCGGGCGTCCGCGAGCTCGGGGAACCGCAGGACGTCGGCGACGAGCTGGCGGGTGAAGACGACGCTCCCGGCGCCGATGAACACGATGCTGACCATGGCGTCGATCATCGGCGGCTTCGCGCGAGCTGTGCAAGAATGCGATCAGAATTCACGATAAACAATCACTCGGACTGAGCGGTTCGAGAAGCCCGAGCGGTTCGAAAAGCCCGAGCGGTTCGAGAAGCCTCGGAACAGCCCGGCGCGGACCGCCACCCGGCCGAAGGGAACGGCATGCCGACCACGACCGAGACGGCGCCGCGCGCGATCTCCCACAAGCGCACCGAGCGCATGATGCAGACCCTGACCTACGTCAACGAGCGCGGCACGGCCCGCCTCACCGACCTCGTCCGGGAGCTCGACGTCTCCTCCGCGACCATGCGGCGGGACCTGGCCTCCATGGAGGAGCAGGGCCTGCTGGTGCGCACCCACGGCGGTGTCCGGGCGCTCGACCCGACGACCGAGGTGCCCGTGCTGCTGCGGGACACCCGGTTCCGGGAGGCGAAGCTGCGCATCGCCGAGCACGCCGCCGGCCTGCTGCCCCCGGGGCGGTACTCGGTGGCCATCAGCGGTGGCACCACCGCGGCTGCCGTCGCGCGCGTGCTCGCGACCCGCCCCGACCTTGCCATCGCCACCAACGCGCTGACCACCGCGATGGAGCTGGCGTCGCGGAGCAACCTGCAGGTCATCATGACCGGCGGGTTCGTCCGCTCCAGCTCGTTCGAGGCCGTGGGCGTGCTCGCGGAGAACACGTTCAACGCGATCAACGTCGGCACCGCCTTCCTCGGAACGGACGGCATCAGCGTGCGCGGGGGCGCCACGACCCACGACGAGACCGAGGCTCGCACCAACCACGCGATGGTGGCGCACGCCGAGCACGTCGTGGTCGTGGCGGACGGCTCCAAGGTGGGCCGGGTGACGCTCGCGAAGGTCGCGGACCTCGCGGAGATCGACGTGCTGGTCACCGACTCCTCGGCCGACCCCGAGGCGCTCGCCGCGATCCGCGACGCGGGGGTGGACGTTCAGGTCGTCGCGGACTGAGCACCGGACCGACGGTCGGGCCGGGCGCCGCCCGGATACGCCGCCTCGGTCAGCTCGACCTCCGCGACCAGGCGGCCCACCAGCACCGGGTCGAGCACCGCCGCCCCCGGCACCTGGGCGTTCGCGGTCCCCGCGGCCGTCGCGAGCGCCATCGCGCCGGCAAGGTCGTCGCCGCGGTCGAGGGCCACGAGCAGCCCACTCAGGAACGAGTCGCCACTGCCGACCGGGAAGCGCCCGACGTGGCCCTCGAGCCGCGCACGCAGCACGCGACGCCCGTCGGTCGCCCACGCCCCGGCGGCGCCGTCCGTCACGACGACCGCGCCACCGGTCAGCGCCCGGACCTCTGCCAGGATCTCCGAGACGGGCGCCTGCTGGTCGGCGCCCGTGAGCTCGACGGCCTCGGCCCGGTTGACCTTGACCAGGTCGGGGCGTGCCAGAACTGCGCTGCGCAGGGCGGGGCCGTGGCTGTCCACGGCCACCCGCACGCCGGCGTCGTGCCAGGAACGCACGACCTCCGCCAGCAGGCCGGCGGGAGCAGACGCCGGCAGGCCGCCGGAGGCGAACCACCACCCCGGACGCCGCGCCGCGAGCGCGACCGCGGTGTCGACCGCGGCGGCCGCCGTGGCGGCCGCGAGGGGCACGGCTTGCTCGTAGACCTCCGTCAGCCGGCCGGAGCGCCGGGAGAGGATCGAGACGCAGCTGCGGGTCGCCTCCTCGCCGGGAACGACGTGCAGGTCGACGCCCTCCGCCCGCGCGCCCGCGGCGACGTCGTCCCCGACGCCCGCCCCGAGCACCGCCACGGCCGACACCCGCGCGCCGAGCGCGGCGGCGGCGCGGGCTGCGTTGAGCGCCTTGCCGCCCGGCACCCGGTGCGTGGACAGCGGGCGCTGGATCCCCTCCAGCTCGTCGACCACGTACGTGACGTCGAGCGACGGGCTCAGCGCCAGGGCCGAGATCACCGCGCGAGCACCTCCTCGAGGTCCTCGCGGGTCGCCTGCCGGCCGGTGCCGCCCGGGCCGAGCGTCGACAGCGACCCGGCCGTCGACGCCCAGCGCACGCGCTCGCGCTCGTCGGTGACGCCGGAGGCGACGGCCGCCAGGTAGCCGGCGTCGAAGCTGTCCCCCGCGCCGGTGGTGTCGACCACGTCCACGGCGACGCCCGGCGCGCGCACGACCTCGCCGTCCGCGCCCACCGACCAGCCGCCGTCCGCGCCGTCCTTGACGACCACGCGCGGCCCGCGGCCGGCGATCCGCGTCGCCAGGGCGACGTCGTCCAGGCCCGCGGACTCACCGAGCGCGACGGCGATCGCCCGCAGCTCGTTGCGGTTGGGCAGCAGGAGGTCGAGGTGCGGCAGCACGTCGCCGAGCCCCGCCCACTCCTCCCGCGGGTCCCAGTTGGTATCGAGGCTCGTGGTCCAGCCGTGCGCACGCGCCCGGGCCAGCACGGCGGGCAGGGCCGCCGCCAGCCCGGGCTGCAGGAAGTACGACGCGGTGTGCACGAGGCCTGGCGACCGCGCGTCGAGCACGTCGGTGACGCGCTCGCCCGTGAGCGTGGGGATGGTGCCCGGCACGGTGAGGATCGCCCGGTCGTGCGGCGTGGACAGGATCACGGACAGGCCCGTCGCCTCGTCGTTCGCCACCTCGACCTCGGAGACGTCGACGCCGAAACCTCGAAGGGCGTCGAGAGTGAAGCCACCGAACGTGTCGGCGCCCACCCGGGCTACGAGCGACGTCGGCACCCCCAGCCGTGCCACGCCCGACGCGGCGATGCTCGCCGACCCGCCCAGCACGAGGTCGCCCGACTCGGCGAGCTGCTCGGCCTGGCCGAACCGGGGCACGACGTCGCCGCGCAGCACGAGGTCGACGTTCGCGTCACCCACGACCACGACGGAGAGCGGGTTGGCCGTCATCCCTTGACCCCCGTGAACGTCATGGTGGCGATGAACTGCTTCTGCGCGAAGACGAAGAACAGGATCAGGGGCAGGGTCGCGACCACGTTGCTCGCCATGAGCAGCGACCAGTCGGTGCGGCGGGCGCCCTGAAAGTTGGTGATGCCGAGCTGCAGCGTGAAGGCGCTGGGGTCGTTGATGGCGATGAGCGGCCACACGAGGTCGTTCCACGAGCTCAGCAGCGTGAAGATCGCGAGGGTCGCCAGTGCCGGCCGAGCCAGCGGCAGGATGATCCGCCAGAACGTGCCGAAGCGGGAGCAGCCGTCGAGCACGGCCGCCTCCTCGAGCTCCGCCGGCAACGACAGGAAGAACTGCCGCATGAGGAAGATCCCGAAGACGGATGCGAGCCACGGGACCATCGCCGCCGCCAGGGTGTCGATGATGCCTACGCGGGCGAACATCACGTAGGTCGGCACCATGAGCAGCTGCGTCGGGATCATGATCGTCGCGACGATCATGAGGAAGCCGACGTTGCGGCCGGGGAACTTGAGCCGCGCGAACCCGTACCCGGCCAGCGAGCACAGGATCAGGTGCGAGACCACCGCGACGACGGACACGAGGATCGTGTTGCCGGTCCACAGCAGGATGTCGCTGTCCCGAAAGAGCTTCTCGTACCCGGCGAGCGTGAGCGACGACGGGAAGAAGCGGGGCGGGAACCGGTTGATCTCCGACTCCGGCGTGAGCGACGTGAGGAACATCTGCACGAACGGCACGGCGAACAGCAGGGCCACGGGCACCAGCAGCAGGTGCCACCAGCCGGTGCGGCGCGGGTGGCGGCGAGCGGGCTCGGAGCCCGGCTCCGGCGGCGGGCCCGCGACGGCGGGGGCGGGGGCGTCGAGCATCGTCATCAGAGTCCACCTACCTTGCTGCGGCGCGAGTAGACCGTTACGCCGATGGTGATCGCGAGGGTGACGGCGAACAGCCCGTAGGCGACCGCCGACGCGTACCCGAACTCGAGGTCCTTGAAGGCCGAGCTCCACAGGTAGTAGACGATCGTCTCTGTCGACCCGAGCGGCCCGCCGCGCGTCGTCGTGTAGACGAGGTCGAAGAGCTGGATCGCCTGGATGGTCTGCCAGATGGCCACGAACACCGTGACCGGGGCGAGCTGCGGGAAGGTCACGTGCCAGAACGACTGCCAGCGGTTGGCGCCGTCCACGCGGGCGGCTTCGGTCAGCTCGGCGGGGATGTCCTGGAGCGCGGCGAGGTAGATGACGGTGGTGAAGGCGGCTTGCCCCCACAGCGACATGATCGCGATGACCACCATCGCCTGGTGCGGGTCCTCCAACCAGCCCTGCTGCGGCAGCCCGAGCACGCGCAGCGCGTTGTTGACGAGCCCGAACTGGGGGTTGAACAGGTACGTCGTGAGGATGCCGGTCGCCGCCGCCGAGACGACGAACGGAAGGAAGATCAGGGTCCGGTACACCCCGACGAGGATGATCCGCCGGTTGAGCAGGACGGCGAGTCCGAGCCCCAGCAGCACCGAGGCCGGCACGAAGAGCGCCGTGTACAGCAGGGTGTGCCCGGCAGCGGCGGCGAGGTCCGGGTCGGAGGCCATCGCCCGGTAGTTGTCGAGGCCGACCGGCTCCGGCGTCGAGAAGCCGTTCCAGTCCTGCAGGGACAGCAGGAACGCCCAGACCGCGGGGAAGATCGACAGGCCGAGCACGATGAGGGTCGCCGGGCCCACGAACCCCCAGCCGGTGAGCCCCTCCCGCACGCGGCGGGCCCGTGCGGGCCGCCGCGTGCGGGAGGGGGTCGCCGCGGGGGTCGCGGCCGGGGACAGCGTCGCGGTCATTGGTCCGCCAGGGCCGCAGTCGCCTCGTCGGCGGCCTTCGCCAGGGCCTCGGCCGGGTCGCCCTGGCCCTGCAGCACCTGGGAGATCGCGGTGCCGATCGCTTCGGAGAGGTTCACGTAGCCTGCGACGGTGGGGCGCGGGATGGTGGCGTTCGTGCTGTTCGCGGCCATGACCTCGATGCCCGGCATCTCCTTCACCTGCTTCTGGAACTCCGGGGAGTCGATTTCGCTCTCCCGCAGCGGCAGGTTCCCGTAGGCGACGTTCCAGCGCACGTCCTGCTCGGGGTCGGTGAGCCACTTGGTGAACTGGTACGACCAGTACTCGCGGTTGGCGTCCTGGTGGTCGAAGAGCACCCACAGGTCGGCGCCCGAGATCGTCGTGTGCTTCCCGTCCGTGCCCGGCAGCGGCACGACGCCGTAGTCCGTCCCGGCGACCTGCAGGTCGTAGAGCGACCACGGCCCGGAGGTGATCATGCCGATCTGGTCGCTGGCGAAGATCTGTCCGAACTTGGTGTCCGTCTGGTCGAGATACACCGACTGGTCCTCGACCGCCATGTCACGCAGGAACGTGAGCGCGTCGACGCCGGCCGGTGAGTCGAACGTGGCCTGGGTGTTCGACTCGTCGAGGATCTCGCCGCCGTTCTGCCACAGGTGCGGCCAGAACTGCCACGTCGTCTCCTCCGACCCGGAGACCGAGTACGCGTACCCGTAGGTGTTGGTGGCCGGGTCGGTGAGCTCTTTCGCGGCCGCGCGGAAGTCGTCCCAGGTCCAGTCCTCGGTCGGGTACTCGACCCCCGCGGCGTCGAAGACGGTCTTGTTGTAGATCAGCGAGAGGTTGTCGACGACCGCAGGAAAGCCGATCGTGGCGTGCCCGGTCGGCTGCGCCGTCTGGCGGGCCGCTCCGGAGAACTCCTCCCACCCGACCTCGGGGTCGGACACCTGCTCGGTGATGTCGAGCGTCCGCTCCGAGTCGGCGAGCTCGCTCGCCCACGAGCCGAAGGCGTACGAGATGTCCGGGTAGGTGCCGCCCGCGAACGACGACGACAGCTTCTGCAGCAGGTCCTCCGTGGACGGCGCGCCGGACGAGAGCTCGATCGTGACGTTGGGGTGCTCCTTCTCGAACTCCTCGGCGAGACCGGTGAGGATGGTCTGGGCCTGGTCGGCCTGCCCCGTCCACCACGTGAGGGTGACGTCGGCGTCCTTGTCGAGGGTCGTGGCGCCCTGGGTGCCCGACGAGCAGGCGGCCAGCAGGGCGGTCGCCGTCACGAGGGCGGCGGTCGCGCCCCACCGGCGGCCGGTACGAGTGTGTTGACGCAGCATGATCGTCCTTGTCTCTTCTGCGAAGTCTCGTCGGTGAACGCTTCGGCTCAGCCGAGCACGACCGACCGGGTGAGGTGCCGCGGGGCGTCGGCGTCGAGCCCGCGGCTGGTGGCGAGCTCGACGGCGAGCCGCTGCGCCTGGACCAGCTGGACCAGGGGGTCGAGGGTTTCGTGGAGCACGGTCGCTCCGGTGCGGCGCACGTCGGCGGCGAGGGCGTCGTCGGCGTCACCGAAGAGCGTGACGAGGCTCGTCGGGCCCGCGACCGCGACGGGCCCGTGCCGGTAGTCGAGCGCCGGGTACGACTCCGACCATGCCTGGGCGGCTTCGCGCACCTTGAGCGCGGCCTCCTGGGCGAGGCCGTAGCCCCACGACCGGCCCAGGAAGACAAAGTGCTCGAAGCGGGCCGGGTCCACGGGAAGCGGCGCGGCGAGCACGTCGGCTGCCTGCTCGACGACCGGCCCGAGGTCCTCACCGAGGGCGGCGCGGGCGAGCGCGAGGACCGACGTCGGGAACCGCGTCTGGACCACGGACTCCTCGTCCGCGAAGTCGAGCACCACGGTCTCGTCGGCCGCCTGGGCGACCGGGGAGCCGGCGACGCCGACGACCGCGGCCTTGGTGGTGCCGGCAGGGACGGCCGCGAGCGCTTCGAGCACCTCGCTCGTGGTCCCGGAGCGGCTGATGACGACGACACGGTCGTACTGGCGCCCCGGCCTCCACTCGGACGCGTAGGCGGCGTCGGCCTCGCCGTGCCCGGCACGCTCGCGCAGGCTCGCGGCCGACTCGGCGACGAAGGCGCTGGTGCCACAGCCGAGCAGCAGCACCCGCTCGCCAGGGCGGCCGAGCACGTGCCCCTGCGTCGGCGCGGTGGCGACGGCTCGGGCCCAGACCTCGGGCTGGCTGCGGATCTCACGCTCGGTGATGGCGCTGGTACTCACGTGCGGCTTCCTGTCCTCGTGCGACCGCCCGCGGTGGGTGCGGGGGAACGACGCCCCGGACCGGCGCCGTCGGGCCCATCGTGCTCGGCCGTTGCGCGCAAGTCAGCAAAACTGGTGAATTCGATCATTCTGACTGAGTGATTCGCGTAACAGATCGGCAACCTGCTCATGCGTGCCCCATTCTCGGGGACGACCCGCGCACGCCGAGCACTTTCTGCACGCCTTCGAGGAGGGCCTCCATGACCCAAGCACCGGACGCGCTGGGGGCAGCACGCCCCGCCGTCGTCACCGTCCCGGACCTCAGGCTCGCCGACTGGTCCCCGCGCCCGCAGGTGTCGCTGCCGGCCACCCGGGTCGTGCGCGCCGCGGTCCCGGCCGTCGACGTCCACAACCACCTCGGCCGCTGGTTGACGCCCGACTGGTGCGCCCCCGACGTCGGGGAGCTGCTCCGGATGATGGACACCGCGAACCTCGAGACGGTCGTGAACCTCGACGGGCGGTGGGGCGACGAGCTGGAGGCCAACCTCGACCGGTACGACCGTGCCCACCCAGGTCGCTTCATCACCTTCTGCCAGCTCGACTGGTCGTTGCTGGCCCGTCCCGACGGGGAGCTCGAGCTCGCCGACCAGCTGCGCGACTGCGCGGCCCGCGGCGCCCGGGGCGTGAAGGTGTGGAAGAACCTCGGGCTCACCGTCGTCGGGCCGGATGGCGCGCTCGTCACGCCCGACGACCCCCGGGTGGTCCGCGTCCTCGCCCTGGCGGGCGAGCTGGGTCTGCCCGTGCTCATGCACGTGGCGGACCCCAAGGCCTTCTTCGAACCGCTCGACGCGCACAACGAGCGGTTCGACGAGCTGGCGGGCCAGCCGGACTGGTCGTTCGCCGACCGGGACCGCTACCCGTCGTTCGAGCAGCTGCTCGGCGCGTTCGAGCGCCTGTTGATCGCGACGCCCGGCACGCGGTACATCGGCGCGCACGTGGGCTGCGTCGCCGAGGACCTGGACCACGTCGGACGGCTCCTGCGGACGGCGCCGAACCTGGTGGTCGACATCGCGGGCAGGCTCGCCGAGCTCGGCCGCCAGCCACGACGCTTCCGCCGCCTGGTCGAGGAGTTCCCCGACCGCGTCCTGTTCGGCACCGACGCGTTCCCGGTGACGCGCGACCAGCTCGACGTGCACTTCCGGTTCCTCGAGACCGACGACGAGAGCTTCGACTACGCCCCCGGCGAGGACGTCCCGCCGCAGGGCCGGTGGCAGATCTCCGCAGCCGCGCTGCCCGCCCACCTGCTGCCGGCCCTGTACGCCGGCAACGCCCGCCGCGTGCTCGGCCTCGACGGGCTCTGAGGCGACGGCACGCCGAGGCTCAGAGCACCCGGAGCCCCGCGGACCCGGCCAGCGCGCGCAGCCGGCGCACGTCGGTGCACGCCAACGGCACCTGCGACCCGTCGGCCAGCAGCAGCCAGTGCCGGCGCGCGGCGACCGTGTGCGGGGCGCCGCTGATCAGCGCGGCGCCGGCGAGCGCGACCGCCGGCCCGTGCGCGGGGCGCAGCTCCGGCTCCTCGCCGAGGGCGAGCACCGCCGGGCCCGCGGGGACCGCGACCGGGCCCTGCGGCGGCACGTCGTCGGCCAGCACCCGGACGGCGACCGCCGCCCCCCGGGCCCGCGCCCGCCCGGCCAGCACGCGCACCACGAAGCTGCCGTAGACCACCAGGATCGGCACCACGACGATCGCGACGCCGACGGACACCCCGTCGACGCCCGTCCTCGTGCCGGAGGCGAGCCGAGTGCCCACGACGACCAGGCCACCGGCCGCGACGGGCAGGAACATGAGGTTGAGCCGACGCCACCACGGACGCTGCCCCGCCGGCTCCTGGAATCCGTGCAGCACGCGCCAACCGCTCCACCGGGCGCGGTCGTCGTGCTCCAGACCGACCACGGCCCAGCCGTCCGCCAGGCGCCACCATGCCCGCACCGACGCCGCGAGCCCGACGACCAGCAGGACGAGCCCGGGTGCCAGGGCGGTGGCGCCGTCGCTCAGCGGTCGCTGGTCCAGTCCGACGACCACCAGCAGGAGGCCGACGGCGGCCACGATCGGGTAGAGGATCGCGCGCAGCGCGTCGAGCAGACCGGTGGCCCCGTCCACGGGCTTGACCCCGGGGTACCCCTCGAGCCCGTGCTCGCGCGCGCGGTAGTCGTGCATCTGCTCGGGGTCGACCACCACAGCATCGACCCGATCAGCAGCGACGCCGCTGGCCGGGCGTTTCCGCGCCGGCAGCGCCAACACCTCGGGCCGTCGCAGCGCGAGGGACCAGGCCTGGCGCAGGCGCCGCGCCCGCCCCCAGTCGCGCCGGTACCGGAACCACCAGCCGAGCGTCCCCAGCACGAGGACGGCGCCCACGACGAGCGACGCGACGTCGGCCCGCTCGCCGTCCGCGCCCCGCCCGAGCAGCACCAGGACGGGCCGGGCGGCCAGGCCGGCCCCGGCCAGGCAGCCCAGCAGGAGCAGCAGTCCCGCGAGCATGCGCCGCCCGCCGCCGTCGCGCCGCTGGGCGACGCCGAGGTTCGCGGCGGCCACGTCGTACCAGTCGCCGAACGTCGCGGGCAGCGGCACCTCGTGCGGGAACGGGGGCAGCGGCTCGCGGCCGCGTCGACGCTGCGCCGGCGCCTCAGCCTCCTGCACCGTCACTCCGTCTCCTCGCCCTGCGCGTCCACGGGGACGATCCTCGCAGGCCCGGCCATGGCGGCGAGCAGCATGCCGACGGCGCGCACGTGGTGCGGCTCGCTCGACCAGCCGACGAGCACGAGGCCGGGGCCGCCGTCCGACGGCGCCGTGACGACCACCGCCAGCCCGATCTCGCGCGTGGCTCCGGTCGTGACCTGTGGCGACGCCGGGTCGCGCACGTCCACCGGGTACGTCACGGTCACGCCGAGGGCGGGCCCGATGCCGGTCTCGAAGCCCTCGGTGTACGCGGCGGACAGGTCGAAGCCCATCTTGGCCGCGACCACCCGTCGCACGACCTCGAGCAGGGACAGCGGCCCGTCGAACGCGTCGATCTGCCGCACGGACCCCACGACGTTGACGAAGATCTCCTCGTCGATCGCGGTCGGTCCGCGATAGTCCTTGCCCTGGTAGACGAGGCCGTGCAGCAGCACCGCCCGGTCGCTCCAGACGTCACGCCAGGCGCGCAGCCCCGCCAGCAGGAGACCGGCGTCGCGCGCCGGAAGGTCGACGTCCACCGCCTCCAGGGCCCCGCGGATGACGCCCAGCGCCTCCTCGGCGCTCTGCGTCCCCGCGAGCTCCACCCAGTCGTCGGGCACCCGCAGGCTGAGCTTCCACCGGGTCGGGTTGTCGACGTCCAGCGTCTCGGCATCCGTCATCGTGCTCACCTGTTCTCGAGCTGGGTGCGCAGCAGCGCGCCCTCGCCGTCCGTCTCGTCGGCGGTGGCACCCCAGTCGGGCAGGATGCCGTTGTACGAGTCGCCCTTGAGGTGCCCGTAGTCGCTGAACCAGTTGAAGGGCTCGACGACGAGGAAGATCCCCTGGTCGAACATGATGTCGGCCGAGCGCCAGCCGAGCTCCGCGACGGAGTCGATGCTGCCGCCCCTGGCCGCCATCGTGAAGAAGCCGGGGAACGCACCGGTCGCCGCGCGGCCCACGCTCGACATCGGGTTCATGAACTGCGCGAACGTCGGGGCCGCCCGCCCGGCCGCCGTCGCCGACGCGGCCACGGCCTTGAACGTGGCCGTGAGCCCCCCGGCCCCCAGCGCCGTCCCGACCATGCCCATGATGACGCCCGGCGTGAAGCCACCGGCGAAGGAGCCGGCCTGCCCCGCGGCGCTGAGATACGACGCGAGGGTGCCCACGCCGCTGGCCAGGACGCTCACGAGCGCGAAGACCTGCGCGCCCGGGATCGGCAGCAAGGAGATGATCCCCGCGACGAGGCTGACCACCCCGAGGACGTCCGCGATGAGGTCGAGCAGGCCGGCGTTCTCGGCCGCCCACTCGAGGATCATGTCGCCGAGGTCGGCGAACGCGTCGCCCAGGTCCTCGAACCGGTCCCCCACCCAGTCCACCGCCTGGTCGAACCACGACGGGTCGTCCGGCGCCATCGCGGCCGCCGTGTCGAAGTCGCCGAGCAGAGCGCGCGACGCGGTCCCGTACTCCTCGACCAGGGTGCGGATGCGGCCCCAGACGCCGTCGACCGCGGCCTGGGCGTCGTCCACCGCGCCCCGGGCCGTCTCCCGGGCGCGCTCGCCCTCCTGGTAGTCGTCCCACTCGTGCTGCGGTGCGTCGTCCTCGGGCCGGCGGCCCTCGGGCATGCCGTAGAGGTTCGACTCGGCCGCGCTCAGCGCGGCCTTCGCCTCGCCCAGCTCGCGGTCCAGGGTGTCCGCCCGGCCCCGGAAGTCCTCGAGCCTGCCGGCCCAGGTCTCGAGCGCGCCCGCCGCCTTGCGGAACGCCGCCTCCGCCTCGACGACCTTGGGCTCGAAGCCGTCGTGCAGCATGGAGCGGAAGGCGATCGCCGTCTCGCCCACCCATTCGCCCTCGTCCACGCTGCCGAGCAGGAACTTCACGCGGGCGAGCGTGTCGTGCCCGGTCGACAGACCGGTCGCGAGCGAGCCGGTGACGTCGTGGTCGCCCGGGGCGGGGTCGTACCCGATGTGCTCGTAGTGGACCATCAGCCGTCCCGCAGCGCCGCGGCGAGGTCGGCGTCGATCTGGGCGAAGCCGTCGCGGATCTTGCGCAGCTGCTCCTGGGCGTTGTCCGTCGCCTCGCACATCTCGTCGATGCTGTGGTCCCAGCGGTCCCGGAAGTGGGAGACCCGGTCCACGAGCTCCGGCTCGCCCACCGCGGACGGCTCGGCGCGCCGGATCGCGTCGAGCGGCTCGTACAGCCGCTCCCTCATCTGCCCCAGGTCGTTCTCGACCTGCGACAGGAACGTGTCGTTCATGACGATCTCGCCGGACATCAGCGTCCTCTCCTCCGGGCGTCGACGTGTGCTCGCGCAAGGATTTCACAGCCCGCGTCGCTGGGTGGCGTCCGCCGATGGGTACCTCTCCCCGGTCCCCCGACGACGTCGACGCAGGTCGCGGGAATGATCTGGCGGTGCGGCGGCCGCCTCCGTACGGTCGGCCCATGCCGCTGCACGACGACGAGGTCCGGATCACCGCTGACGACGTGCGTCGCCTGGTCGCGGCGCAGCACCCGCAGTGGGCCGCGCTGCCGGTGACGCCGGTGCGGGAGTCCGGCACCGACCACCTGCTGTTCCGGCTGGGCGACGAGGACGACGGCCTCGTGGCGCGGATGCCGAAGATCGCCTGGGCGGGCGAGCATGCGCTCGCCGACGCGCGATGGCTGCCGCGCCTGGCCCCGCACGTGCCGCTGACGGTGCCCGCGCCGCTCGCCGTCGGCGAGCCCGACGACGCGTACCCGTTCCACTGGTCCGTGGTGCCGTGGGTGCCGGGCGCGGCGACGGCGGACCCGCTCGACCCTGCCGCCGCCCCGAACCTGGACACCGCCGCCGCGGCCGTCGACCTCGGAGCGTTCGTCACCGCGCTGCGCGCCGTCGACCCGACGGGCGGCCCGGTCAAGGACGGCACCGGCCGCGGCGTCCCGCTCGCCCGCCTGGACGACGACGTCCGCCGCGCCACCGCCGAGGCCGGCGACCGCGTCGACGGACCCGCCGTCCTCAAGGCGTGGGACCGCGCGCTCGAGGCGGCGTCGGACCCGGTGCCCGGCACCTGGCTGCACGGCGACCTCATGCCGGGCAACCTCGTGGTCTCCGGCCGGCGGCTCACCGCCGTCATCGACTGGGGCGCCCTCGGCGTCGGCGACCCGGCGGCCGACCTGCCGCCCGCGTGGTGGCTGTTCGGCGGCAGTGACCGCGACGCGTTCCGCGAGGCGGCCGGCGCCGGCCCGGGCGGCGACCTCGACGACGGCGCCTGGGAGCGCGGGCGCGGGTGGGTGCTGGTGCAGGGGATCATCGCGCTGCCGTACTACTGGGACCGCTGGCCCGAGTTCGCCAGGGCGTCGCAGCGACGCGTCGCGGCCGCCGTCGCCGGGTGAGCGCGAGCACGAGCCGGTCAGGGTTCCTCAGGGTCGAACGGGGGGACCACCCGATACCGAGCGCACGACGCCGCTCGTACCGTCGAAGCATGACCACATCGACCTCGACCCCGTACGTCCAGCCCGGCCCCGCCCCGAAGCGCAAGCTGTTCCGCCCGAAGCACGGGCGCGTGCTCGGCGGCGTCTGCGCCGGCCTCGCCGACTACCTCGGCTGGAGCCGCGGCCTCGTCCGCGTGCTCACCGTGGCGTCGATCCTCATCCCCGGCCCGCAGGTGCTCGCCTACATCGTGCTGTGGATCCTCATGCCCGACGAGGAGAAGGCCCTCCGCGCGGCCTGACCGACCGGCACCACCCACCGGCCCCACCCCACCGGCCCGTCCCCTGGAGGAACCGTGGAGCTCACCCTCGAACGCGGCGACCTCACGACCGTCGCCACGGACGCCGTCGTCAACGCCGCGAACTCGTCGCTGCTGGGCGGCGGCGGGGTCGACGGCGCCATCCACGCCGCCGCGGGTCCCCGCCTGGTGGAGGCCTGCCGCGAGCTGCGGCGCAGCACCCTGCCCGACGGCCTGCCGGTGGGCGACGCCGTCGCGACCCCCGGCTTCGACCTGCCCGCCGCGTGGGTGATCCACACCGTCGGCCCGAACCGGCACGCCGGGCAGACCGACCCGGCGCTGCTCGCCTCGTGCTTCAGCCGCTCGCTGGACGTCGCGGCCGACCTCCGGGCCCGGACCGTTGCGTTCCCCGCCGTCGGCGCGGGCGTCTACGGCTGGGCGCCCGACGACGTCGCGCGCGCCGCGCTCGACGCCGTCCGGTCGTGGGACGACACCAACCCGTCAGCGGTCGACGAGGTCCGCTTCGTGCTCTTCAACGCGCCGGTCCTCGCGGCGTTCGAGGCGGCTCTCGTCGCTTCCTGACCTGCGCGGACAGTTGTCCACAGGCCGTTGTCCACACCCTTGTCGCCGGTGTTCGGGCTCGCTAGGGTCGAACACATGTTCGACACATCGGCACTCGCGACCGACCCGGTCCCGGCCCGGCCGTCGCTCGCGCACGTGTCGGCCGCGATCGACGAGGTGGTCGGCCTCCAGCACCAGATCGACGCGCTCGAGGCGCGCAAGCTGGACGCGGCGGCACGCGCGGAGGTCGTGGCAGAACGCGCGGAGGCGGCCCTGCTCGCGCCTCACGACGTCGCGCTGAGCCGCGCGGACGCGGAACGTCGCCGCGACCTCGCGCGGCGCGCCTTCGGCGCCGACCTCGCGACGGCGCTGCACCTCACCGAGCAGGCGGCCGCCCATCTCCTCGACACGGCGCGCACCCTGGTCGTGGAGCCCGGAGCGCCGGGGCACGCCACCCTCGACGCGCTGCGGCACGGCCGCCTCTCGCTGGCGCACGCCACCGCCGTCGCGGACACCCTGGCCGACCTCCCGGACCCTGACGCGCGCGCCCTGGTCGAGGCTGCCGTGCTGCCCCGCGCCACGACCTGCACGGTGCCCCAGCTGCGGCGACACCTGCGGCGTGCCCGGGACGTCGCCCACCCGGAGCCCTTCGTCGAGCGGCATCGCCGGGCGGCGGAGGCGCGGGCCGTCTACGTCGACCCCGGCGCCGACGGCATGGCCTGGCTCACCGCGTACGTGCCCGCGCACGTCGCCCACGCCGCCTACGACCGACTCACCAGCGCCGCGAGACGTGCGCAGGAGGCCGGGGACACCCGCACCCTGGCGCAGCTGCGCGCCGACGCCCTCGGCGGCCTGCTCCTCGCCGGCGCGCGGGACACCGACTTCCCGACCGGCGAGCAGGGCTCCGTGCCGGACCCGACCTGGATCACGCGGCGCATCGTCCCGACCGTGCGGGTCACGGTCCCGGTGCTGTCGCTGCTGGGAGGCTCCGACGCGGTCGCCGACCTCGACGGCCACCGGCCGGTGGACGCGCAGACCGCGTCCGTGCTCACCGCCGCGGCGCCCTCGCTGCGGCGGCTGCTCGTCGATCCTGTGGACGGTCGCCTGCTCACCACCGACCCCGGCACCTACGCCGTCCCCGCCGCGCTGCGCGCGTTCCTGCGGGCGCGTGACGGCGTCTGCCGGTTCCCGGGCTGTACGCGTGCAGCCGTGCGCTGCGACGTCGACCACGTGGTCGCCTGGGCCGACGGCGGACGGACGGTCGCGGACAACCTGGCTCACCTGTGCCGCCACCATCACGTGATGAAGCACCAAACCGCCTGGCGGAGCACGCTCGGGCGGGACGGTGTGGCCACCTGGACCTCACCGACCGGACGCACCCACCCGGATCCGCCGGCCGCGCACCCGCACCCTCCGCGCCACGGTGCCGCCCCGCCGGAACCAGGGCGACCAGGACCGTCGCCGTGAGCGCGGGAACGTCGGGCGCACCCGCACGGCCGGCCCGAGACAGAGCACCTGTCGAGCTGCTGGACGGCGCGGGTCGAACGGGCGCGGGGTCCAACGAGCGCAGGGTCCAACGAGCGCAGGGTCGACGCCCCTGCTCAGCGCTTCGGGTAGCCCGCCTGCGGCCGGTCCTCGTCGAGGTCCTCGACGTGCTCGAACTCGGTGGGCTCGTGCCGCACGGCGCGGTTGTAGAGCCAGGTGATGAAGGAGAGCACGATGCCGACGGCGAGCAGGCCACCCGCGATGACGTACTGCTCCTGCTGCTCCGCGCTGCGCGCCCACGGTCCCGCGAGGAAGGCACAGGTGACGGCGCCGAGCCCGGCGACCCACGCCTTGGTGCGGAAGTGTGCGTGCTGCACGGGCTTGCGCCGCAGCACGAGCAGCGCCACGTTGACGACGGCGAACACGGTGAGCAGCAGCAGCGACGTCGTCCCGCCCAGGAGGCTGATCGCGTTCGACCCCGCCTCGGTGCCGCTCGCGCGCACCACGTAGGTGATGAGGCCGTAGGAGATCAGCGTCGTGACGATGATCGACACCCACGGCGTCTTGCGGGTGCGGTGCACCTTGCCGAAGCTGCGCGGCAGCACGTGCTGGTTCGCCAGCCCGTACAGCAGCCGGGACGCCATGAGCATGTTGATCAGCGCCGAGTTCGCGACGGCGAACATGCCGATGAACGGGAAGATCGTGTCGAACGGCACGTCGGGCGCCCCGGCCGCGACGACCTGCGTGAGCGCGGAACCCTTGGAGTCGTCGGTGAGGTCGCCCACCGGCACCAGCGCGACGGCGGTGATCGCGACCAGCACGTAGATCAGCCCCGTGATCGACAGGCCCGTGAGCATGGTGCGCGGGAAGTCCTTCACGGGGTCGCGGCACTCCTCGGCCATGTTCACGGAGTCCTCGAAGCCCACCATCGCGAAGAAGGCGAGCGTCGTCGCGGCCGTCACCGCGAGGAACACGCCCTTGTCGTCCGGGCTCTCGAACACGACCACCCGGGAGAAGTCGGCCCGCCCCTGGGTCATGCCCCACAGGCCGACGAAGATCACCATGAGCAGGCCGGACAGCTCCACGAGGGTCAGCACGACGTTCGCCTTGACGCTCTCGCCGACGCCGCGGAAGTTCACCAGCGCGACGAGCGTCATGAACCCCAGCGCGATCAGCAGCAGCCCGGAACCACCGGCCTCGAGGCCGAGCCCGAAGCCGTCGTTGAGGAAGCCCGCGAACGCGTTCGACGCCGTCGACGCCGACGTGATGCCGGAGCACATCACCATGAAGGCGATGATGAACGTGACGAAGTGGATGCCGAACGCCTTGTGCGTGTAGAGCGCGGCACCGGCGGCCTGCGGGTACTTGGTGACGAGCTCCAGGTAGGAGAACGCGGTGAGCGTCGCCACCAGGAACGCGATGAGGAACGGCGCCCAGGCCGCGCCGCCCACCTCGCCGGCCACCTGCCCGGTGAGGGCGTAGACGCCGGTGCCGAGGATGTCCCCGACGATGAAGAGCAGCAGGAGCTTGCGGCCCATCACCCGCTTGAGGCCCGGTTCGGGGGCGGTACCGCCCGCTCCGCCGCCGGCCTGGTCGATCGTCTGGCTCATCGCGACCTCCTGGATCCTGCTGTGGATCGTGCTCTCGCATGGATCGTGCTCTCGCACGGTTCGTCCGTACCCCTCGCCTCGTCGCGCGGGCCCGGCCGTCCCCTCAGTCCCCTCATGGAACCGCGCCGAGGCGTGACCTGCATGGGCGACGCGCGGGCGGGCAGGGCAGAGTTGCCCGCAACAAGGTCTCGCACGGTGCGGGTGCAGGGGGCAACCGGACTGACGAGGAGCATGCGGGTGCGACGAGCGGTGGTCACGGGTGCGGGGGCGGTCACGCCCGTCGGGGGAACGGTCGAGGAGACGTGGGCGGCTCTCCGGGCGGGCGCGAACGGGGCCGGTGCGATCGCGGACGACTGGGCCGGGACGCTGCCCGTGCGCATCGCCGCGCGGGCGGACGACTCCTTCGCCGACGGGCTGAGCGTGCCCGAGCGTCGCGCGCGCGACCGGGTGGAGCAGCTGACGCTGGTCGCGGGCCGGGAGGCCTGGGCGTCGGCGGGGGCTCCGGACGTGGACCCCACCCGGCTCGCCGTGGCCGTGGGCACCGCGCACGGCGGCATCGCGACGACCGTCGCCATGCAGGACGTCCTGGGGACGGCCGGCTACCGCCGCGTGAACCCGCACACCATCACGATGGCGATGGCGAACGGGCCGGCGGCGTACCTGTCCCTCGACCTGGGGGCCAAGGCCGGGGCCCGCGCGCCGGTGAGCGCGTGCGCCGCGGGGGTGGAGGCGATCGGGCAGGGCCGCGACCTGATCCGCTCGGGAGCGGCAGACGTCGTGGTGTGCGGAGGGGCGGAGGCCAGCATCGTGCCGCTGTCCCTCACCGGTTTCGGCCGGGTGCGCGCCCTGTCGACCCGCAACGACGAGCCGCTGCGCGCCTCGCGCCCGTTCGACGCCCACCGCGACGGCTTCGTCATGGGCGAGGGCGCCGTGCTCGTGGTGCTGGAGGCCGAGGAGCACGCCCGCGCCCGCGGCGCGACCGTCCTGGGCGCCGTCGACGGCGCGTCCCTCACCTCCGACGCGTTCGACATCGTCGGCGGCGACCCCGCCAACCAGGCCCGGACCATCACGCTCGCGGTGCGCGACGCCGGCCTGGACCCGCGCGACGTCGGGCTGGTGCACGCGCACGCCACCTCCACGCCGATGGGCGACGTCAACGAGGCCGCGGCCCTGCGCGCCGCCCTCGGCAGCCCGCCCGCCGTGACCGCCACGAAGGCCTCCACGGGGCACCTGCTCGGCGCGTCCGGCGCCCTGGGCGCGCTCGTCGCGCTGCTGGCGCTGCGCGACGGCGTCGTCCCGCCGACCATCAACCTCGACGACCCCGACCCGGACGTCGACCTCGACGTCGTCACCACGCCCCGGACGACGACGGCGCGGCACGCGCTCGTCGACGCCTTCGGCTTCGGCGGGCACAGCGGCGCGCTCGTGCTGTCGCGGGACTGACGCCGGGAGCACCGTCACGGAGCGTGGCGACACCCCGTCACGGTGATGTCGTGGCAGTTCACCCGGTCGCGACGTTCGGACGGGCGGCGCCGCTCCTCTTTTCTGGCACGTCGACGACGATGCCGGCGTCACCGCCCGCCTCCTGGGCGGCGCCCACCTGCACACGCGGAGGGTGACATGGCTGCACCACCGATCGAGGCACCCGGGGTGTCTCCCCGGCTTCGCAGGAAGACCGGTTGGCCGGCGATCGTGCTCATCGCCTTCCTGTCGCTGGTCGTCCTCGTCGAGACCGCCGTCCTCGCATCGCAGGACGCACGGATCGCCGCCTTGGAGGATGCCGGGACGCTCCAAGGTCCGGCAGGCCCTGCCGGACCTCCGGGGCCGCAGGGCGAACCTGGCCCGGCGGGTCCGGCCGGTCCCCGCGGCGAGCAGGGCCCCGAGGGGAAGCAGGGTCCGAGGGGCGAGGCCGCGGTCGTGGAGAGCGACGGTGCGTCGTCGGCCCCGGAGGCCGAGACAGGATCCGAGCTGGACGCGGCTCCGGAGCCCGAGCCTGCGTCGGCGCCCTTCGAGAACTGCGACGCCGCGCGAACCGCCGGTGCTGCGCCGGTCCACGCAGGAGACCCGGGCTACGGAGAGCATCTGGACCGGGACGGTGACGGCGTCGGGTGCGAGTGATCAACCCACCGCCGGGATGGTCACTCCGGTGTCCGCCCCGCGTGCGGCTCGGCCGGCACGCAGCCTCGCCGGTGGGGACGCGGGCGGGGTGACCTCCGGTCACGATTCGGGCGAAGGTTCCCCCGTTGTCTTGACACCGTGACGGCGCGGTCGTGCGATGAGAGCGAGACCGGGGCGCAACGACGCGCCAGGCCGGTGACGCGCAGCTGCGCGCACCGACCCCCGACCGGCCCGAGGGCGTAGGGGTGAGGCACATGCGAGGAGCTCCCAGGACGTCGGCGATCGCCGCGGTCGCGGCCGTGGCGGCGTTGACGCTGGCCGCGTGCGGCGGCAACGGCGGTGAACCCGAGAGCGGTGGAAGCGGCGGAGGCGGGGACGAGGTGGAGGTCTTCACCTGGTGGGCCGCCGGGTCGGAGAAGGCCGGCCTGGACGCGCTGGTCGGCGTCTTCGAGCAGCAGCACCCGGACGTGACGTTCGTCAACGGGGCCGTGGCCGGCGGTGCCGGCTCGCAGGCGAAGGACCTGCTGCAGACCCGCCTGCAGGCGCAGGACCCGCCGGACACCTTCCAGGCCCACGCGGGGGCCGAGCTGCAGGACTACATCGACGCCGCGCAGATCGAGTCCGTCACCGCGCTCTACGACGAGTTCGGGCTCACCGAGGCCTTCCCGTCCGACCTGGTGGACCGGCTCACCGCCGACGACGGCGAGATCTACTCCGTCCCCTCGAACATCCACCGCGCCAACGTCGTCTGGTCCAACCCCCAGGTGCTCACGGACAACGGCATCGACCCGGCCGCGACCTACGCGGACCTGGACGCCTGGATGGCCGACCTCGACAAGCTCAAGGCGGCCGGGGTGACCCCGCTCGCCGTCGCGCAGGCGTGGACGCAGGTGCACCTGCTCGAGACGGTGCTGCTGGCCGACCTCGGTGTGGAGGGCTACTCCGGGCTGTGGGACGGCTCGACGGACTGGAGCGGCCCGGAGGTGACCGCCGCGCTGGAGGACTTCGAGAAGCTCATGGGCTACACGAACACCGACCGCGACGGCCTGGACTGGCCGGAGTCGCAGCAGCTCGTCATCGACGGCAAGGCGGCGTTCACGGTGATGGGCGACTGGGCCGAGGCCTCGTACGTGGAGCAGGGCAAGAAGCTCGGCTCCGACTACACGGCGTTCCCCGTGCCCGGCACGGACGGCGTCTTCGACTTCCTCGCCGACTCGTTCACGCTCCCGGTGGGCGCGCCGCACCCCGACGGCGCCAAGGCCTGGCTCGAGACGGTGGGCTCGGCCGAGGGCCAGGAGGCGTTCAACAAGGCCAAGGGCTCCATCCCCGCCCGCACCGACGTCGACATGTCGACCTTCGGCGAGTACCAGCAGTCCGCCGCGGAGTCGTTCAAGAGCGACGCCATCGTGTCCTCGCTGGCGCACGGGGCCGCCGTCCCGGTGGCCACGCTCACCGCGATCACCGACGCCACGAGCAAGTTCACCTCGGGAGCCTCCGACCTGGCGGGGTTCCAGTCGGAGCTGGCCGCCGCGAACGCCGGCTGAGGCGCCGATGGCCACCGCCACCCGCCGGCGGGCGGGGGTGCGCCGCGCGGTCCGCCGCGCCGGCGCGCCCCTGCTCCTGCTGCTGCCGTCGCTGATCCTCGTCGGGGTGTTCGTCTACGGCCTCATCGTGGCGAACGCCCGGCAGTCCGCCACCGACAACCACACCGCCGCCCAGGCGACGGGCCAGGAGCCGACGACGGGCGTCGGGCTGCGCAACTACCTCGACCTGCTGGCGAGCGAGGAGTTCCAGCACTCGCTGACGAACCTTGTGCTGTACACCGTGGTGTTCCTCGTGGGCACGATGATCATCGGCTTCCTGTGGGCCTGGCTGCTCGACAAGCCGCTGCGGGGCGAGGGGTTCTTCCGGTCGATCTACCTGTTCCCGATGGCGGTCTCGTTCATCGCGTCGGGCGTGGTGTGGCGGTGGCTGCTCAACTCCAACCAGGACGAGCAGGCGTCCGGCCTCAACCGGCTGTTCCAGATGATCGGGCTGGACGCGCTGCAGAACAACTGGTGGAACAACGTGTCCGTGGGCATCGTCGCCATCGCGATCCCCGCGATCTGGCAGCTGTCCGGCTACGTGATGGCGCTGTTCCTCGCCGGCTTCCGCGGCATCCCCGTGGAGCTGCGCGAGGCCGCCCGGGTGGACGGCGCCAGCGAGTGGAAGCTGTACCGGCACGTGCTGTTCCCGCAGCTGTCGCCGATCGCGCTGTCGGCGCTCATCATCATCGGCCACATGTCGCTCAAGGCGTTCGACCTCATCATGTCGATCTCCAAGCCGGCGAACTACCAGACCAAGGTGCCCGCCGTGGACATGTACGTCTTCAAGTCGGCCTTCGACTACGCGAACGCGGCCGCCGTCGGCACGATCCTGCTGGTCATCGTGGCCGTCGTCATCGTGCCGTACCTCGTGCACACGCACCGGCAGGCGAAGCGATGACCGCCGTCGTGGAGGCCGAGGCCGGGCGCCCCGTCGACCTGGGACGGCCGGCGGCGCCGCGCGGCCGGTTCACCGTGGGCCGCACGCTGCGCTACCTGGTGCTGCTGCTCTTCGTCCTCGTGGTGCTGGTGCCCGTGTACGTGCTGCTCGTGACCAGCTTCAAGGGCCCCGGCGACGCCGCCCCCACGCGGGCGTGGAACCTGCCGCAGGTGTGGACCACCGCCAACTGGGAGACGGCGTGGAGCACCCTCTCGCCCGCCATCGCGCGCACCGTGCAGATGGTGGTGCCGGCTGCGCTGATCTCGGCGTTCCTGGGGTCGCTCAACGGGTTCGTGCTGTCGCGGTGGCGGTTCCCCGGCGCCGACCTGGTGTTCACGCTGATCCTGTTCGGCATGTTCATCCCGTACCAGGCGGTGATGATCCCGCTGAACCAGCTGGTGCTCGGGCTGGGCGTGCCCAGCGGCGTCCCCTCGCTGATCCTGCTGCACGTCGTCTACGGCATCCCCATCACGACGTTGATCTTCCGCAACTACTACATGACCGTGCCGCAGGAGCTCATCGAGGCCGCGCGCGTCGACGGTGCGGGGATGCTGCGCACCTACGCGTCGATCGTGCTGCCGATCTCGGTGCCGAGCTTCGTCGTCGTGCTCATCTGGCAGTTCACGTCCGCATGGAACGACTTCCTGTTCGCCGTCTTCTTCTCCTCCAGCCAGAACGGCCCCGTGACGCTCGCGCTGAACAACCTGGCCAACGGCGCGCTGCTGCAGGACTACGGCGTCTCCATGGCGGGCGCGCTGTTCGCGTCGCTGCCCACGCTGCTCGTGTACGTGCTGCTGGGCCGGTACTTCATGGGCGGACTGATGTCGGGGTCGGTGAAGGGCTGAACCGGCCGCGCGGGCAGCCTGTGGACGGCGGGCCTCGCGTGTCGGCAGGACCGGGCAGGCTGGGGGCATGACGACGACGACCCCCGCCGCCCGGTGCTTCGGCGACGGCGACCCCCTGTACGAGGAGTACCACGACACCGAGTGGGGCGTGCCCGTGCACGGCGAGGCCGCGCTGCTGGAGCGGATCGCGCTGGAGGGGTTCCAGTCCGGGCTGTCGTGGATCACCGTGCTGCGCAAGCGCCCCGCGTTCCGGGAGGTGTTCGCCGAGTTCGAGCCGGAGAAGGTCGCGGCGCTCACGCCCGACGACGTCGAACGCCTGCTCGGCGACGCCCGGATCATCCGCAACCGGCAGAAGATCGAGGCCACCATCGGCAACGCCCGCGCCGTGCTCGCCCTGCACGACGACGGCCGCACGCTCGACGAGCTGTTCTGGTCGTTCGCACCGGAGCCGCGCGCCTCGCGTCTCGCGTCCTGGCAGGCGGTGCCCGCGGCGACCGACGAGTCGAGGGCCATGGCCAAGGCGCTCAAGGCCGCGGGGTTCCGGTTCTTCGGCCCGACGACGGCATACGCGGCCATGCAGGCCTGCGGGCTCGTGGACGACCACCTCGCCACGTGCCCGGCGGTCACCGGCGGGACGCTCGGCGCGCAGCGCTCTTCCTGACCTGGTCGAATGACCCCGTGACCGGGTTCTGGTGGGGCCTGCTGGGCAGCTCGTCGCTGCTGCTCGGCGCTGCCCTGGTCCTGTGGCGGACGCCGAGCCGCCGGCTCACGGGCCTCGTCATGGCGTTCGGCGCGGGCGTGCTCATCAGCGCGGTCGCCTACGACCTGGTCGAGGACGCCTCGCGGGCGGCGAGCGGCTGGGTGCTGCTCGCGGGGCTGGCCGCCGGCGCGCTGACGTTCTTCGTGGGCGACCTGCTCATCGACCGCCGCGGGGGACGTGACCGCAAGCGGTCCACGGGCGCGCAGTCGGAGGGCTCCGGCGGCGCGATCGCGCTGGGCACGGTGCTGGACGGCGTCCCCGAGTCCGTGGTGCTGGGCTCCACCCTGGTCGGCGGCGGCGGGGTGAGCGTGGCGGTGCTGGCCGCCGTCTTCATCTCCAACCTGCCCGAGGCGATGTCCGCCACCGTGGGGCTGCGGCAGGCCGGCGCGTCCACCGCCCGGCTGGCGCTGCTGTGGGGCGGCACCACCCTCGTCTCCGCCGTCGCCGCCGGGGTCGGCTACGCCACGCTGGGCGCGGCGGACCCGGTGACCATCGCCGTCGTGCAGGCGTTCGCCGCGGGCGCCCTGCTCACCATGCTGGTGGACACGATGATCCCCGAGGCCACCGAGTTCGGCGGCCCGGTCACCGGGCTCGTCACCGTGCTCGGCTTCGCCACCGCCTTCGGGCTGTCGGCGCTGGATTGACCGCCATCTGTTCCACGTTGCATCGCGCCCGCGCGGCTTGAACTCGGCGCGCCTCCCTTGACGGGTGACGATCTCGCTCCCAGAGTGGTCCCACGTTAGATCGCCGCCTGGATCGCGGGTCGACGCCGACCCGCCCAACCCCCGCACCGTTGCGGGACGGAGGAACGCACCTCATGAAGCTCTCTCGTGCGACCGGAACGATCGCCACGCTCGCCCTCGCCGTCGGCCTGACCGCCGCCTGCGGGAACGGCGGGGCCGACGCCGGCCCGGCCGCCCCGGTCTCCATGGACGAGGAGATCACGCTGACGTTCGCGTGGTGGGGCAACGACGACCGCGCCGCGCGGTACGAGAAGGCGATCGACGCCTTCGAGGAGAAGTACCCGAACATCACCGTCCAGACGCAGTTCCAGTCCTGGGACGACTACTGGACGGCGCGCTCCACCGAGGCCGCCGGCAGCGCCCTGCCCGACGTCGTCCAGATGGACGCGGGCTACGTGCGGCAGTACGGCGCCACGGGCCAGCTCGCCGAGCTGGACGGCCAGGTGGGCGTCAACCTCGACACCGACGGCGTGGACGAGACCGCTCTCGCGTCGGGCCAGATCGAGGGCAGGACCTACGCGGTCCCCGTCAGCCTGAACACCCAGTCGATCATCTACAACGCGACGCTCCTCGAGGAGCTCGGCATGGAGCCCCCGGCCGACGGCTACACCTGGGACGACCTGGTCCAGTGGTTCGCCGACGTCGCCGAGGCGGGCGCGGAGCACGACCCGCAGGTGTACCCCGTCGGCGACATGACGGGGAACAACCCGTGGTTCCTGCAGTGGCTGGTGCAGCAGGGCAAGGCACCCTTCACCGACGACGGCCAGATCGCGTTCACCGAGGAGGACGTCCAGGCGTGGGCCGACCTGTGGGCCCCCCTGCGCGAGTCCCAGGCGTTCTTCCCCGCCAAGCGGGCCGCCCAGCTCGAGCCCAAGACCGGCCTGAACTCCGCCGAGGTCGTGGCCGAGGCGAACTGGGACACGCTGATGCCCAACTACACCGCAGAGCTCGGCAGCGACGACCTGGAGCTCATGCCCATCCCGACCGGTGACGACGGCAAGAAGATGTACTGGCACTCCGGCGTGATGCTCTCGGCCTCGGCCAGCTCCGCGCACCCGGACGCGGCGGCCGCGTTCATCGACTTCATGACGAACGACCCGCAGGTGGGCGAGATCTTCGGCACCAGCAAGGGCGTGCCCGCCACGGACGCCCAGAAGGACGCGATGACGATCGAGGAGGGGTCGCCCGACGCCCGCCTGCTCGCCTACGAGGACGCCCGCGCCGACGACGTCACCGAGCCCGCCCCCGTCCCGGTCGAGGGCTACGGCGAGATCGAGGTGGAGATGGCCCGCCTCTCCGAGGAGATGCAGTACGGCAACCTCGACGAGGACCAGTTCGCCTCCCAGTGGTTCGCCTACGTGCAGGACACCGTCAAGG
Organism: Isoptericola sp. NPDC057391; assembly: GCF_042668085.1. Taxonomy (NCBI): domain Bacteria; kingdom Bacillati; phylum Actinomycetota; class Actinomycetes; order Micrococcales; family Promicromonosporaceae; genus Isoptericola; species Isoptericola sp. NPDC057391. Next base: position 47,447 of record NZ_JBHVBO010000015.1, read on the forward strand.
CGGAGTAACCGCGTCAGGCGGAGGACGACGACGCCCCCGGGCCGACTTC